>NZ_FQVH01000008.1:17372-74325 GCF_900129075.1 Caldanaerobius fijiensis DSM 17918 | reverse complement strand
CTTATGTTAAATATTCGACACATAGTAGGTGCAGTCCTTCTTTTTTGTAACGGATTAATAAAAATAATCAATGAAAGCAAAGATTTTTATGAACTCGAAAAAGGAGTATATGAACTCTGCCAACAAGTTTGTAACCAGATTTTCATATGGGCACTGGAGCAAATGGATACACGTTTGATGAATGAACGCGACCGTGAAACCCGGGAAGTAATAGGATTCAGGGAAAAAGATGCTATAAGCACCTTTGGCGAATTTACATATAGTAGAAGACGCCTTTACAGAAACAAAAAGACAGGTGAGACCAGGTTTTTGTTGGATGATCTATTGGGTCGGCCAATAAGGGCAAAGATAACTCCAAGGTTAAGAGAGATAGCAGTGAAATTGAATACGGAGATGTCCTTCAGGCGCGTTGCCGAAACTTTAAGCCAACTATTTTCCAATATCAGTACAATGACGATCTGGAAAATCGTTAAGGATTTAGGAGAAACTTTAAAACAAGAGAGTGAAGAAAAGAGAAGTACTTATTTTTTTAAAGTTCGTTTTGGCTCATTTTCGCCCATTTTAAATCATTACAGGAATGCTCTTATTTCCTATAAATTATTTACGTATGTATAAAAATAAAAGATAGAGCATACACAGTATTCTGTGTAGCCTATCTATTATCATAGTTTAGTTAATCGCCACCCAATTTTATCAATTATTTCAATCTTCATAACGTTTTATGTTTTATTTTATTTCGTACTATATAAATTAAGGAAACAGCAACAATAACGCCAAAAGATAATGCAATATATATTATTTCATTGTTATTTTTAATATTTACCGTTTTGTTATCATTTTTACTGACATTGGCGACACCACCACCGGTGGGCAACTCTTCGCCCCTTAAGACTTTTTCCATAAGAGGAGCAAATATTGCTTGAAATTGGTCTCTTGTGTACACTTTTAATAGTTCTGTGCCGAAACCTTTTTCCAAGGGTATAAAATATTCCTTGTTATCAGATAATGTATACAAAAAGTCATAACCCCGATTTAGATTTACAAGCATATATTTATCAACGGTCTCTATTCCTAAACTTTTGAGCAATTCAACAACTTTTTCTGGCTGACTTACAATATAGCTGATTTCTGGGTCCATATAACAGGGATACAATGTAACCTCCCAGACTCCATTCTCTTTTTTAAGCTGAACAGATGAAACAGGCGTATTATTTTTCTTGGTTAAAACAGGAACTTCATAATAATAAGGTGCATTTTGCAAAATATCTATAACTTTTTCTCCGTTAATAAAGCCTTCAAAACACGCCCTATTATTATCAAGAGTGGGCGAGGGAAAATCAACAACTTTATATGGTTGGCCAAGTATTAAGTCCTCTTCTGAACTTACATCTGTGTTTTGTATCACCTTAAAGTCTTTTTTAAATTTAATCAAATATTTTAAAGGTTGCATTCCACTCTTTAATAGACTATCCTTAACGACATTTTTTTCTTCAACATTACCGTCAAATTTTTCAATGACTTCTTTCATAGGTACATTAGCGGCATATGTGGTACTGATGCTAAGAGAAAATGCCATTAACACCGTTAAAATTAAACACATTATTTTTTTCATAATTAACACCCCTAAGAAAATATTAAGCTGTCAGACCACATTGAAACAAATTGTTTATATGATTCCATGTGAGAACCATCAGCAGGATCATTATAACCAACTTGATCCTCTGTTATTTCTGTTCCAGGCTTTGGTCCGTCAATATAATATCTTAATACAACAGCATGTTTACCAATGTCAAGTTGTAACCGTGCCAATATGGGAGCATTATTATTAAATTGATATTTAATTGCTGTTTCGCTACATACTCCATACGTTAGATATTTTGCCGGTTTTACTGGAGAATCTTTTACACCGAATTGTATACCCTTAATTATATCATCCCAGCCATCTGCATATGCTGGATACGTTCCTTTAACATAGTTGCAAATGTCCACTGTCCTATCTTTTACATCATCGTGATAATGTGCAGCTATCATGGAATCACAGACTGCCCAACAAACAATTTCATAATCCGACATACCAAACCCACCTTTTACCTATCTAATTGCCTTATTTAAATTTTAGTAAATTCTTCAAAACTATAATATTACTTTTTGAAAACATTTTCAAAGTTCGTATTTACCTAAATTTATTTGTTTTTCCTTAATTTATTTGTTTTTCTAAATATTGCTCGCATTTTCTCGCTTTATCTCCATTTTTCTCCTGTTTTTGTTTAAAATAGTTTTATCTCCATTTAAATTGCTTTCTATCTTAATTCACTTCGTTAGTTTCAATCTATGTTTTATATATCAAACCTTTTACGGTTTCTTCATGAAGAAATGGAAAGATGATACTTGAAATCGTTTTTATATGTATGTATAATTTAAGTTAAACAACCAAGTTTTTTGCCAGATAACTTAAATAATTTAATTAAAGAAAGAAGGGATGTCTATAAATTTTTTTGATTTAAGCAATGCGGTGATTTTGTGTCCGGGGGAAATGAGCCGCAGGAATCAAAAAGCCATAGATTTGTTGATAGATGAAATAAAAAAACGCACCGGTCTGAAAATGCAGCTTGTGAAATCCATGCCTTCAGAAGGGCTGCCGATCATAGAAATAAAGAAGGTTGATTCAAACCAATTGCATTCAGAACAAATCTTACCAGAAGGCTATTCTATTCAAATAAACAGAGATCAAGGCTGTATGCCGCGTGTTATCATCACAGGAAATGACGAAAGAGGGTTGCTGTTCGGCATAGGGGGTTTCCTTAGAAAGTTGCATATGACAGGAGGGAAAATAGAAGTCGATGCAGATCTGGATATAGTAACAGCACCACGCTATCCTTTGAGAGGGCATCAGTTGGGTTACAGGCCTAAAACCAATTCCTATGACGCATGGACCCCTGAATTTTTTGAGCAATATGTGCGCGACCTTATAGTCTTTGGAACCAATGCTATTGAGATATTGCCACCACGGACTGATGACGAAGATACAAGTCCTCACATGAAAGTGCCGAAATTGGAGATGATGTCCTTTCTTTCAGAAATGCTTGATTCCTATGGATTGGACGTATGGATTTGGTATCCTGCTATGGCATCAGATTATTCAGATTCTCGAATTGTGGAGAAAGAACTGGGTGAATGGGAGGAGATATTTAAAAATTGCAGACGAGTAGATGCAGTTTTTGTGCCTGGCGGAGATCCAGGCGATACCCCTCCGCACGTGCTATTTCCCTTCCTAGCTAAAGTATCAGAGAGATTACATAAACATCATCCATCTGCTCAAATATGGGTTTCTCCACAAGGATTTAGCGCTGAATGGCTTGATGAATTTTACAACATCCTGCGCAAAGAAAGTCCGGAATGGCTATATGGCGTTGTTTATGGGCCATGGATTCGCACTACTCTGCCAGAGTTGAGAGCAAAGGTCCCCTTAAAGTACCCCATACGACATTATCCTGATATAACCCATACCATAAGCTGTCAGTATCCTGTGCCACAATGGGATTATGCCTATGCGGTGACGCTGGGACGAGAACCTATAAACCCCAGACCCGTAGATGAATCCAAGATATTCAAGGCCTCATGTAAGTACACCATAGGGTTTATAACGTATTCTGAAGGCTGCAACGATGACGTAAATAAAATAGTATGGAGCTCATTGGGGTGGAATCCGGATGCTAAACTTATAGATATTTTAAGAGAATACAGCCGTTATTTTATAAGCGAGCGCTTTGGCGATTCGCTGGCCCATGGAATAATGGCATTGGAAGAAAACTGGAGAGGGCCGGTTATTGCGAAGAGTTCAATATACACGACTTTGATGCAATTTCAGGCGATGGAAAAAGAAGCGGGTGAAGAGCTTACTAAGAATTGGAGATTTCAGCAATTGCTTTATCGTGCATATTACGATGCTTATGTGCGGCGGCGATTGATATACGAGACAGAACTGGAAGAAGAGGCTATGGACAGGTTAAGAGAAGCTGAGAAAACAGGAGCTGAAAAAGCTATATCTGAGGCAGAAGCGATATTAAACCAGGCAGAGGAGAAAAAAGTTGGGGTGGATTGGAGGCAGAGGATTGAAGAGCTGGCAGCAGAGCTTTTCAAAAGTTGTGGGATGCAGTTGAGCGTAGAAAAATATGGCGCCATAGGAGAAGAAAGAGGGGCTACACTGGATACCGTGGATAGGGCTATTAATAATCGGCAGTACCTTAAAAATGCCTTAAAGAAATTGAAGCCCTTGGGAGATAAAGAAAAATTGGAAGGCATAAAGAAGATTTTACATTATGCCAATCCAGGACCTGGAGGATTTTATGATGATCTGGGCAATTTTATGAATGAATCGCACCTGGTCAGAAAATTCAATTATGAGGATGATCCATATTATCTCAAATCGCCGTTAGATGCTTTTTTGATAACTGAAGGCATGCCGATTTCGTGGCAGAGAATGGCTGAAACCCGTTATGGGGCGCCTCTTGAGCTGCATTATAGCGATCTGGACCCGGATGCTCGATATAGTCTTAAGATTATCTACTATGGGAGATATAAGGCTACGGTTTTTCTGACGGCCAATGGAGGCATACCAGTGCATGGGCCCATAGATATAGGTATGGCGCCCAAAGAAATTGCAGTGGATATACCTGAGGAGGCCACGAGTTCAGGAGAATTGACACTTGCGTGGAATTTAGTATCAGGTCGGGGCATACAGGTTGCTGACGTATGGTTGATAAAAAAATAATTGTGTTTTTAAACACAGATTATTGGAGGGGTGGTTACTGTGAAGGAGAGGATTATGTTAAATAAAATCGAACAAATAAAAGGTTACATGTATAAAAAAGCTATAGTATTAGATGAATGGCAGACAAGGGAAGGTATATACATCCAGCCTGGCCAGTATAAAGTCGAGGATGAAGAGTGGAAGACCATTAAGATAGGCGAAGAGTGGGTAGCAAAAGATGATACTACAAGGTGGTTTAAGAAGACGGTAGTGATTCCTCAAGATTTTGATGGGCAAAAGGTTGTGCTGGACATAGAGGTAGGCGGAGAGGGTCTTGTATATATAAATGGGGAGATAAGACAGGGTATAGTAACATATGTCCAGCCAAGGGATGAGAAACGCAGTCGCGTCTTGATAGCTGAAAAGGCTAAAGGTGGTGATACCTTAGAGATCCTGATAGAAGCCGGCCTAAATTATGGGGAATATGCCGGGTACAGGGCTCGGGGTATACCTTTTATGAAGTATACATTTAGAAAAGCGCTTTTGGCTGTTGTGGATCCTTTGGTGGAAAAATATTATTTTGATGCCAGGGTTACATACGACGCACTGGAGGTATTAAGAGGGAGCATATATAGTATGTGGTTGCCCAGAGAAGTGGTGCAGGCCCTGTCACTTTTAAGAAAAGATGATGTGCTTAGCTTGAAGGTTCTCGATGCCCTGGAGAGTTCGCTGGCAGCGGTAGACATAGATTTTGACAGAGAAAGGCTTGTATCCACATTGGAAGAAGCAGATAAGATCCTCATGGATAAATTAAATGCCATCCATTATATTCCTGAAGCGACAGTGCTTCTGGTAGGACATTCCCATATAGATACAGCGTGGCTGTGGCCATTAAAGGAAACAGTCAGGAAGTGCGCCAGAACATTTTCCAATACCGTCGCATTGATGGATGAATATCCTGAACATCACTTTGTCCAGAGCCAGCCCCAGCTTTATGAATATACAAAAGAGTATTATCCTGAGCTGTATAAGAAGATAAAAGAAAAAGTGGCAGAAGGCCGGTGGGAATTGATAGGCAACATGTGGGTGGAGTCAGACACCAACGTGCCATCAGGAGAATCGCTGGTAAGGCAGATACTATATGGCCGAAAGTTCTTCCAGAACGAATTTGGAAGGTTTTCCAGGATCCTATGGATGCCGGATGTATTTGGTTACAGCTGGGCATTACCTCAGATTATAAAGCGCTCAGGCATGGAATATTTTATGACGAGTAAGTTGCTAAATAACGATACAAATAAATTCCCTTATACATTATTCTGGTGGCAGGGCATTGATGGTACCAGGATACTGGCGTATTTGCAGCAGGTTTCATATAACGGCAATATAAATCCTAGGTACATAAATGACGCCTGGGCGAGATTCAATGAAAAAGCCAGCTTTAATGAGGCAATGGGCACTTACGGATTTGGCGATGGCGGCGGTGGTCCCACATATGAGATGATGGAATACAGCCGAAGGCTCAAGAATTTCCCTGGTCTTCCCAGGACAGAGATATCCAGTGCCGAAAAGTTTTTTGATGATGCCAGGGAAAGGGCTGTGGATTTACCGGTATGGAATAATGAGATGTACTATGAATTTCATAGGGGTACCTATACGAGCCAGGCTAAAAACAAAAAGAACAACAGAAAAAGCGAATTTTTATACAGGGATGCAGAAATCCTTTCATCATTGGCATTGCAGTACGGAAAGAGTTATCCTGCCAAGGAGATTGAATACGGTTGGAAGAAGATACTTTTAAATCAATTCCATGATATCCTACCAGGGTCATCGATACATCAGGTGTATGAACAGTGCGCTGAAGACTATCGCGAGATACTTGAGAAAGGCAGCAGGATAGAAAAAGATGCTCTTATGGCTGTGGTAGACAATATCAATACCAGCGGATGTAAGGGTATACCGCTAATTGTATTCAATTCCCTGTCATGGAATAGAACCGATGTAGTAAAAGCGATTTTAGAGGGTGACGTAGTAAAACAGCTATCACAAAGAAATGATCTGGTATTGGTAGACGAAAAAGGTAAAGAGGTTGCCTTTGAGTTGGATGGGTTGGGAGATGAAAAAGCGGCTATTATATTTGAGGCCGTTGATGTGCCCTCAATGGGATATAAAGTATATGAGCTAAAGGCTGAAGCCAAGACAAAGGAAGATGATTCATTAAATAGAGAGACAGCTATAAAGGTATCAAAGAATGCCCTGGAAAACAGATTTTTTGAAATTCAGCTGGATGATGATGGGAACATAAGGAGCATATACGATAAAACGGCCAAAAGGCAGGTATTGTCGCCGGGCGGTAGAGGCAATGTCTTGCAGATCTTTGAGGATAAACCTGAGAGGGAGAGTGCCTGGAATATTGATCTGGAGTACCAGAAAAAATCCTGGGAAGTCAACAATGTAGTATCTGTGGATGTCGTGTGTTCAGGTCCTGCAAGAGGTGTGTTGAGAATCGCTAAAAAATTCAGCAGCTCCACCATCACCCAGGACATCGTGATCTACAATACTATACCTCGCATTGATTTTGAGACAAAGGTAGACTGGCAGGAGACAGAAAAAATGCTGAAAGCGGCTTTTGATGTGGATGTGCTGTCACCAGAGGCCACCTATGAGATAGCTTATGGCAATATAAAGAGGCCCACCCATTGGAACACCAGCTGGGATAAGGCTCGATTTGAGGTTCCGGCTCATAAGTGGGCGGATCTATCCGAAGGAGGATATGGTGTCAGCATACTCAACGACTGCAAGTATGGATATGATATTAAGGATAATGTTATGCGTATAACGCTTTTGAGGGCTCCAGTATATCCTGATCCTGTTGCCGATAAAGGGTATCATGAGTTTGTGTACTCTCTTTACCCGCACCAGGGCGATTGGAGACAGGGAGATGTGGTCCATAGAGGGTATGAATTGAATGTACCATTGAAGGCCGTTATAGCTCGCAGCACAAAAGAAGGACTGTTGCCTGGAAGCTACTCCTTCTTGAATCTGGATAAGCAAAATGTAGTTATAGAGGTTTTAAAGAGGGCAGAGGATGGCAATGGGCTGATACTCCGCGTTTACGAATCCCAGGGGATAAGGGGCGATGTCACCATAACATGCAGTATACCGTTTAAAAAGATAGTAGAGTGTAATCTTATGGAAGAGGACGAACGGGACGTAGATGCTTGTGAAAATTCCTTTACATTTTACATTAAGCCCTATGAGATAAAGACATTCAGGATTTTATAAAGAATTTTATAACGACAGGAGAAACTTAATAAAAATGAGTGAAAAAAGGATTTTAAGAGGCGATATATGATGAAGGTTCAGGATCTGTATTTTAAGGTTTTCCCTAAGGTTGTTAGAGCTGACAAAGAGGCGATCATTAACATCAAACCCCTTTACGATCATGTTAGATTCAATGAAAATTCCACCTATGAGGTAGTTTATTTTCCTGTTGATAATAGATCTGTTTACTCGCAGGGAGAAAAGACAATAGTAAAGCCTGAAGATGGAATTATAAGTGTAAAGCGCCTCTTTGAAGGCGAACAGGAGCACATATTGTATTTATATGAAGTTGTGGGAGATAAGCCCCGGCTTGTTGCGGATTTCAGGATATACTCACTGAGAGAAGATTTATTTGAGCTGAAGCCCTACAAAGGAGATATGCACATTCATTCTAATTTTTCAGATGGCAAAGAAGATCCTGCACTGGTAGCAGCTGCGTGCAGAAAGATAGGCTTAGATTTCATGGCTGTAACGGACCATGGGAAGTATGCGCCTTCAATAAAAGCGCAAGAAGCCTTTGAGAATGTCGATATAGACCTCAAGATATATAGAGGCGAAGAAGTACACCCTCCTCAAAATCCAGTGCATATGATTAATTTTGGAGGTTGCTTCAGCGTCAATGACCTTTTTAAAGAAGATGTTTATATGAAGGAAGTAAAGGAAATAGAAAAAGCTCTGGTAGGTTTTCAAAATGATGAGACCAGGTACCAGTACGCTTCTTGTAAATGGTGTTTTGATAAGATAAGGGAAGGGGGCGGTCTGGGGATATTCTGTCATCCTTATTGGCTGGTCAGCGGTGGATATAATGAATCTACCGCTATAACGCACCGGCTTATGGAAGATCAGCCTTATGATGCGCTGGAGTTATTGGGTGGCTATTTTAAGCATGAGATGGAGTCAAATGTGCTGCAGTTAGCCTTATACAGTGAATACAGATCAAAGGGTAAGGACATACCTATTGTGGGTGTTAGTGATGCCCATGGCTGTTTTACCGGTTACTTATTTGGCTGGTATTATACGATAGTTCTGGCAAAGGATTCTTCATTAAATAGCCTCATAGAAGGCATAAAGGGATTAAACAGTGTGGCTGTTGAAGAGGTAAAAGATGAAACGCCCAGGATATATGGGCCGTTAAGATTGGTAAAATACGCGTACTTTTTGTTTAGAGAAGTGCTGCCACTACATGATGCCATGTGTGAACAGGAAGGCTCCCTTATGATGAGGTATCTGGAAGGAGACGAAAAGGCAGCTGAAATGCTTAAGAATCTAAAAGGGCAAACAGAGAAGCTTTATACTGAGTTGTGGTCCTTTTAACCACGCATATAGGGCATATCGGGATTGAGCCGATATGCCCTATGTAGTTAGGTATTTATATGTAATTTTATAAAGTGCCGTCTTTTAAGAATTTTTTAGTAAAGCTCTTGCGGTGAAGATATGTTATTCCATATTGTTTAATAGCCTCTATATGTGCTTTGGTGCCATATCCCTTGTTGTTCTTAAATCCATATTGAGGAAAGTCCTTATCATATTCCACCATGAGCCTGTCTCTGTACACCTTTGCTATTATTGATGCTGCAGCTATTGATACGCTCTTTTGATCTCCCTTTATAATGGGAATCTGGGGTATGGATATATCAAGTTTTATGGCATCAGTAAGGATGATGTCGGGTTTTACACGCAGGTTTTCTATGGCCATTATCATAGCCTTCTTTGTAGCGTTTAGTATATTTATTTCGTCTATTACATCCTGATGTACTATACCGATTCCTATATCCAGCGCATGCTTTTGTATTTCCAGGGACAGTTGCTCTCTTTTAGATGGAGACAATTTTTTTGAATCGTTTAGACCTTCTATATAAAGTTTATGGGGCAAAACAACACATGCTGCGACCACAGGACCAGCTAATGGACCTCTGCCAACTTCGTCTACCCCTCCTATAATTTGATATCCGCTATTTCTAGCCTGTGTTTCATAATACATCATGGCATCAAGCCTGTCCTTTTCTTCTGCTTTCAAAAAAATCACCCTCTCATCAATTGCATTCGACAAAATTTCTTTAAATCCTTCTGAATTCCACACTAAAATCCTGCTGTATTAATGGTATAATAGAAGTCGAACTTTTAATATAAAGGTGATTTTAATGGGAGATGAAAAATACATTCTTTTATTGAATTTATGTAAAGGAGTAGGTCCAAGGCGTTTTTTTGCTTTGATGGATCACTTTAAAACAGCTCAGAATGTTTTTAATGCTTCTTACAGTGAATTACTTGAGGTACCTGGAATAACTGATGAAATATGTAATAATATAATTAGAAACAGGGATTATGACATCGACTTTTACATTAAAAGGATGAATTTAAAGGGAATAAATTATGTCACATTCTATAGCGATGATTATCCGGAGCTTTTAAAAAATATATTTGATCCGCCACCGGTTTTGTTCTATATAGGGGATATTTCTATTCAGGGTATTACTATTGCAGTAGTTGGTTCTAGAAAGCCTTCATATTATGGAATAAAAGCAGCGAATAAGATCGCAGGGGATCTGGCGGCTTCAGGTGTAATCATAGTGAGTGGTATGGCAAGAGGGATAGACAGCACTGCGCAGTGGGCGGCGGTGAATGCAGACGGGAAAACCATTGCTGTTTTAGGCTGTGGTGTTGATGTGATATATCCACCAGAAAACAGGGGACTGTATGAAAAGATTATAAAAACAGGGTTGGTGATATCTGAATATCCCCCTGGAACTCAACCTATAGCAGGATATTTTCCGCAGAGGAATAGGATTATAAGTGGCATTTCTAGAGGTGTGCTGGTAATTGAGGCAGGAGAGAAAAGCGGCTCGCTGATAACCGTGCAGATGGCTTTGGAGCAGGGGAGAGATGTGTTTGCTGTCCCGGGCAATATCTTTAGTGCTATGAGCGTCGGATGTAATAGACTGATAAAAGACGGAGCAAAGCTTGTAGCGTCAGCGCAGGATGTAATGGAGGAGTACCAGTGTTATGATGAGATAGACGGCAGTTTTGATGACAAAAATAAAAGTGAAAATGACTTGACCGCTGATGAGAGAAAAATTTATGATGTGATAAGGTCTCTGCAGGCAATGAATATAGATGAACTGGCAGCTGTAGTAGATATGCCTGTAGAGAAAATAAATTCGATTTTAACCATTTTAGAATTAAAGGGGAGAATAAGGAGATTACCCGGTAAAAATTTCGAAACATTATAGTTTGGATTTTAATTATTCTTTTGATATAATATACACTTGTATTGATCGAGGTGGTATTATGAATAAAACACTGGTAATAGTTGAATCACCGGCTAAAGCTAAGACCATAAGTAAGTATTTAGGCAGAAATTACAAAGTGGCAGCATCTATGGGCCATGTAAGGGATTTGCCCAAGAGCAAAATGGGTATAGACATAGAAAATGATTTTGAACCCACATATATAACTATAAGGGGAAAGGGAGAAATAATCGACAAATTAAAAAAGGAAGCAAAGGCTGCTGACAAGGTATATCTGGCAACAGATCCTGATAGAGAGGGCGAAGCCATTTCATGGCATCTGGCTCAGATTTTAAATATCAATCCAGAGGATCCCTGCAGGATTGAGTTCAATGAAATTACCAAAAACACTGTTAGGAATGCCGTGAAAAACCCCAGAGCTATAAACCATGACCTGGTAAATGCTCAGCAGGCACGGAGGGTACTTGACCGATTGGTGGGCTATCTTATAAGTCCGCTGTTGTGGGAAAACGTCAAATACGGGTTAAGCGCAGGAAGGGTTCAGTCGGTAGCGGTTCGCATAATATGCGACAGGGAAAACGAAATAAAAGAATTTAAACCCGAAGAGTATTGGACTATAACAAATGTGTTGAGCAACGGTGCGAAGGTTTTTGAAGCCAAATTTTATGGGACGGATTCAGAGAAAATCGATCTTAAGAACCAGGAACAGGTAAATGAGATAATAGAAGAGCTAAAGAATGCCCAGTATGTTGTGACAAATGTAAAACGTGGAGAAAAAAAGCGCAACCCGGCACCTCCTTTTACAACCAGTACGCTACAGCAGGAAGCGTCCAGAAAGTATGGCTTTACGGCTAAAAAGACGATGTTACTGGCCCAGCAGCTTTATGAAGGCGTTGAGATTCAGGGAGAAGGATCTGTCGGGCTGATAACCTATATAAGAACCGACTCCACCAGATTATCGGATGACGCTAAAAACGAAGCTTATAAGTTTATACAGGAACAATACGGCAGTGATTATGCGGGGGAGTATAAGGTCAAGGTCAAAACTTCTGGGAAAATACAGGATGCCCATGAAGCTATAAGGCCTACGTCGGTTTTAAGGAAGCCTGAAGATGTTAAATCGTCGTTGAGCAGAGATCAGTACAGACTGTATAAGCTCATATGGGATAGATTCGTGGCCAGTCAGATGGCACCAGCGGTATACGATACGCTTACTGTGGACATAAAAGCAGGCAAGTACCTGTTCAGAGCGTCAGGATCCACCATAAGATTTCCTGGCTTTATGCACGTGTATTTAGAGAGCACAGAGGATGCGCCAGAGGAAGATAACAGCATGATACCGGAGCTCAAAGAGGGAGATATTTTAAAGCTTATAGAAATAAGACCGCAGCAACATTTCACACAGCCACCCCCGAGGTATACAGAAGCTTCCCTGATCAAAACGCTGGAGGAAAAAGGCATTGGCAGGCCCAGTACTTATGCTCCTATCATTTCCACCATACAGGAAAGAGGGTACGTGGTCAAAGAGGGCAAGGTGCTTGTACCTACAGAATTGGGCTATATAGTTAATGACATAATGCTTAAATATTTTAAAGATATCGTAGATATCGGTTTTACGGCCGATATGGAAAGCAAACTTGACGCTGTAGAAAGCGGTCAGATCCAGTGGAAGGATATAATCAGAGAGTTTTATGAGCGTTTCAGTCAGGAGCTCAATGATGCTAAAGAAAAAATGGGTTCATATACTATACAGGATGAGGAGACCGATATAAAATGCGAGTTATGCGGAAGAAATATGGTGATAAAACACGGCAGATATGGAAAGTTTTTAGCCTGTCCAGGATATCCGGAATGTAAAAATACTAAACCTTTCTATGAAGAAGCAGGCGTTGCATGTCCTGAATGTGGTGGAAGAGTGCTTATTAAGAAAACCAGGAGAGGCAGGACGTACTATGGGTGTGAGAACAACCCTACCTGTGGCTTTATGACATGGGATAGACCTACGGGTGAGAGGTGCCCCAAGTGTGGTGGCATTCTGGTTGAAAAAGAGTTAAAAGGCGAGAAAATGATAAGGTGCAGCAACAAAAACTGTGATTACCAGGGAGATATCAAATAATAAGAAAATAAAAAAGATTTTATAAATATTGCAAATTGTGCTGATTTGTGTTAATATTTATGTTGTTTGAAATCAAGGGGGTGTGATTTTGATAAAAGCTACGACGATTGTCGCGGTTAAAAAGGGCGATAGCGTTGCTATGGCAGGTGACGGCCAGGTTACTTTTGGTGAGAATACCATATTAAAACATACAGCTAAAAAGATAAGAAAAATATATCATGGCAAGATATTGGTGGGGTTTGCGGGATCTGTTGCCGATGCTTTTACCCTTTATGATATGTTTGAAGAAAAGCTTGATAAAGCTGATGGCAATTTAAGAAAAGCTGCGGTTGAACTGGCATCTGAATGGAGATCTGATAGGGTGTTGAGAAAATTGGAAGCCCTCTTGCTGACGGCCGATAAAGAGCAAATACTTTTAATATCCGGCAGCGGCGAAGTTATACAGCCTGATCACGACGTCATTGCTATAGGTTCGGGAGGCAATTACGCTTTTGCCGCGGCAAAGGCGTTGATTGAGAATACGGATTTATCGGCGAGAGATATAGCAGTAAAAGCCATGGAGATAGCGGCAGCAATATGTGTATATACCAATAACAACATCAGCGTGGAAGAGCTTTAAAGCTTGAAAGGGGGACCAATTTTTGAAAAAAGAACTTACTCCAAAAGAAATTGTTCAGGAACTGGATAAATACATTATCGGACAGACTGAGGCTAAAAAAAGCGTAGCAGTTGCTCTCAGAAATAGGTACAGGAGATCGTTGCTGCCCGACGATTTAAAGGAAGAAGTGACACCACATAATATCATCATGATAGGACCGACCGGTGTAGGCAAAACGGAGATAGCCAGGCGGTTAGCAAAACTGGTGGGAGCACCTTTTGTCAAAGTTGAGGCGACCAAGTACACAGAGGTCGGTTATGTGGGCAGGGATGTGGAATCCATGGTAAGAGACCTGGTAGAAGCGTCTATAAGGCTTGTAAAAGAAGAAAAATTAAATGAGGTGAGCGATAAAGCTGCGAAACTGGCTGAAGAGAGGCTGATTAAGGAACTGGTGCCTTCTAAAAAGCGAGCAAAACCGCAAACCAATCCCATGGAATTTTTGTTTTCCTTTGGGGCTCAACAAAGTGAAAATGAAGAATTTGTAGACGAAGAGATCCAGCTTAAGAGAAGACAGGTAATGGAAAAATTAAGAAATGGCGAGCTGGAGGATGAGCTTATAGAGATTGAAGTTGAAGATACGTCCATGCCGTCCATCGAGTTTATGACGAATCTAGGGCCAGAGGAGATGAATATCAATTTCCAGGATTTATTTTCAGGTATTTTAAATAGAAAGAAAAAGATAAGAAAAGTGATGGTGAAGGAAGCAAGGCGTATATTCCAGCAAGAGGAAGCGCAAAAACTTATCGATATGGATGAAGTAATATCAGAAGCTATTAGAAGGGCAGAGCAGGAAGGAATTATATTTATCGATGAGATCGATAAGATAGCGGGAAGGGAGTATTCAACAGGGCCGGACGTTTCAAGGGAAGGAGTTCAACGGGATATACTGCCTATTGTGGAAGGCAGCACTGTTATGACCAAGTACGGACCTGTGAAGACGGATTATATCCTGTTTATTGCGGCTGGAGCCTTTAACGTTTCAAAAGTTTCTGATTTGATACCCGAGCTTCAAGGAAGATTTCCTGTGAGGGTTTATCTGAACAATCTGACAGTCGAAGATTTCAAGAGGATATTGACAGAGCCTGAAAACGCGTTGGTTAAACAGTACAAGGCGCTGATGGCCACAGAAGGTATTGATGTAAATATAACTGATGAAGCCATTGAAGCCCTGGCTAAGATAGCTTATGAGATGAACGAACAGTATGAAAATATAGGTGCCAGGAGATTGTATTCAATAATGGAAAAGTTGTTTGAGGACATTTCTTTTAATGCTCCTGATGTGGATAAGGTTATAACGATAGATAAGGACTTCGTAGAAAAGCAATTAGACCAGATAATGCCGCGAAGTGATATAAACGATTTTATACTTTGATGAGGTGGTTTACTAATGAGTGATTTACTGGAAAAAACACGAAAGGTCAATAAAATACTGCAGAAGTCTGGCGGACAGCCTGTGGACTTTAATGACATAGCCCGGATCCTTAACGAGGTGCTTAATGCCAATGTGTATATAGCAAGTCGAAGGGGCAAGATATTGGGACAGATGACATTATTTGGCGTACCGGATAATTTTATTGTTGAAGGTAATAAGCTTATGGATGAATATAACACAAAACTGATGGAGATAGATGAGACTAGAGAAAACGTCATGGTAAAGGATAAATTTATTACCGTTGTCCCTATCAGCTGCGGCGGCGAAAGGCTGGGTACGCTTTTGATGACCCGAGACGAGCGATTTACAGATGACGATCTGGTGCTGGCTGAATATGGAGCTACTGTGGTAGGTATGGAAATACTCAGATCAAAGAACGAAGAAGTTGAAGAAGATGCGCGAAAAAGAGCTGTGGTACAGATGGCAATTGCCACACTGTCCTATTCTGAGCTGGAAGCCATTCAGCACATATTTAAGGAATTAAACGCCAGTGAGGGTTTACTGGTAGCCAGCAAGATAGCTGATAAGGTAGGTATAACCCGATCGGTTATAGTAAATGCGCTGAGAAAGTTTGAGAGCGCTGGTGTTATAGAGTCAAGATCTTTAGGTATGAAGGGTACATATATTAAAATATTAAACGATAAACTGCTTGATGAATTAAATAAAATTAAATAGGTAAAAACCAGGGGCCACGACAGCTATGGAAGGTCGTGGCGCTTTTTGTATCTTTGAGTATAAAAAAATGTTTCAAATTGTAGCAGATGATTCAACATGTAAACACATGAAGGAATTATAGAAGTTATGTCGAATACTAATATTCATAAGGGGGATCAGGTTATGTTTGCTAATTCAATAAATATTTTGTCAGATGCGTTAAATGCTGCCTGGATTAGAAATCAGGTTATCTCCAATAATATTGCTAATGTGGACACGCCTAATTTTAAAAGATCTATTGTGAAATTTGAAGATATCCTTGCAAGTGCTTTAGAAGGCAAAAAAGTTGTGGGGTATACTACAAATCCCAGGCATATACCCATAGGCGATGGCGTCAATGTGCAGCCTGTGATAGAGAAAGTAGATGACACATCATATCGAATGGATGGCAATAACGTCGATATTGATAATGAAATGGTTCAGCTGGCTAAGAATAATTTATGGTACGATTCGCTGATTACGCGTTTATCCGGGGAGTTCAACAGCATAAAGTCTGTCATAAATAGCGGGAGGTGAGAGATTTGTTTTTAACCGCTCTTGATATAAGTGCGACGGGATTGAGTGCTCAGAGATTGAGAATGGACGTTATATCTGACAATATAGCCAATGTAAACACCACCAGGACAGCCAATGGCGGGCCATATAGGCGAAAGGTTGTGGTATTTCGTGAGAATCAGAATACGGCATTTGATAGGATTCTCGGTAATTTAAGGGAAAGTTTTGATGGAGCGGGGGTGTCCGTGGATTCTATTCAGGAAGATCGATCTCCGTTTAAGAGGATATACCAACCGGGCAATCCCGACGCTGATGCTCAAGGGTACGTTTTAATGCCAAATGTAAATATCGTGACTGAAATGGTTGATATGATATCTGCTACAAGGGCTTATGAAGCCAACGTAACTGCAGTCAATGCTACGAAAGATATGGCGATGAAAACATTGAATATTGGCAAATAGAGGTGAATTGAGATGATCCAGCCTGTGTCGACGATAGGATTAAATGGAGTATATAATGTAAGCACTACAGGTACTTTAAGCGATGTCAAGAATAATGATGTCAATTTTTCAGAGATTTTGAGCAAAGCCATAAAAGAAATCGATAATTTGCAAAAGATATCATATAATGACGATATTTTGTTGGCTGCAGGTAAAATATCATTGCCTCAGGTCATGATAGATGCAGAAAAAGCAAATGTTGCGTTACAGATGGCATTGAGCATAAGAGATAAAATCGTAAGTGCCTACCAGGAAATTATGAGGATGCAGATATAGTAGCTGGATGGGAGTTAATATGAAAGATATATTAAATAAATATGGTGCTCAACTAAAAGAATATTGGAATAACCTGAATAAATCCCAGAAAATAAAGATCGTATTGATTCTGGCTATTACTCTTGCATCGGTATCAACTCTTATGGCAATTGTGACAAGGCCTCATTATGTGGTCCTCTATAGCGGGTTAAGCCAAAAAGATGCTGGGGCCGTGGTAGAAAAGCTAAAAAGCGATTTTAAAATACCCTATAAGATAGAAAATGGCGGCAGTACAATATTGGTTCCGCAGCAATACAGGGATGAGATAAGGATGCAGCTGGCCACGCAGGGTCTTCCGCAAAGTGGGTTTACCATTGATGATGCTTTTAAAAACTCTTCTCTGGGCATGACGGATATGGAGAGGCAGAAGCGATATATATATTTTCTCCAAAACGAAATCGCCGATGCGATAAGGACTATAAATGGCGTGCAGGACGCTCAGGTACTTATAGTAGTACCCGATGACAGCACTTTTGTCTTATCCAGTGATAGGCAGGAGGCTACGGCCGCTATTAAGGTTACATTGCAGCCAGGTGCAACTTTAAACAGACAACAGGTCAACGGTATTGTTCAGTTCGTATCAAAGAGCATACAGCAGTTAAAGCCCCAGAATATAACACTGATAGATCAAAATGGGACCATATTGAATTCATCGGATAATGGCGAAGGTTATGACATAGGCGCAGTGAATTCACAATACGAGCTGCAGCGAGAGATTGAGACAAATATAAAGAATAATGTGCAATCGCTGCTGGAACAGGTATTTGGTCCTGGCAATGTGGCAGTAAGGGTCAATGCAAGGTTGAATTTTGATACTCAAAAAGAAAATTCCGTCGAGTATTCGCCTGTAGTAGACACCAACGGTATAATAAGAAGCATACAGGATATAAAAGAAACTCAATCCAACGGCAACGGAACTGGTGGTCCAGTGGGGGCGTCATCCAATGGTACAGCTGGAAACACCCAGGTGACGGGAAATCCGTCCAGTAGCAATTATACCAAGACGGATAGGACTATAAATTATGAGATCAATGAGATAAGAAGGGAGATACAAAAAGCTAAAGGCAGTATTCAGAATTTATCTGTGGCCGTGGTGATAAACAAAAACAACCTGTCTCCTGCAGTAAAACAACAGGTGGCACAGCTGGTTGCCAATGCTACAGGTGCCAGAGTTAATGATGTAATGGTGGATTCTATACCTTTTAACAGAAGCCTTGCCAATCAAATGGCTCAACTGGCACAGCAACAGGCTATGGCGAGAACGCGGACGAATATAATCTTTGGGATTTTAGGAGCGGCATTATTGTTTGGTGGTATATTTGCGTACAGTTTTTTAAAGAAGAGGAGGACCTCAAGTATTCAGCCGCAGGTTGCGGCTCCTCTGGAAGCTGATACCGGGATATCTGAAGACAATGTTCTGGTGGACAAGTTGAGTCAGACTAGCGTATACAGAAAAGAGCTGGAGAAGCTCATAAAAGAAAAGCCCGACGTTATAGCACAATTGATAAAGACGCTATTGCAGCAAGATTGAGGTGATTTGAGCGTGGCAAAAAGTTTTAGCGGAAAGGAACTGGCTGCAAAGGTGCTTATAGCCCTGGGGCCGGAATATGCTGCGGAAGTGTTTAAGCACCTGGGAGAGCAGGAAATAGAACAGCTCACGCTGGAAATAGCCAATATTAGGTCCATATCTGCTGAAGAAAAAGAGGAGGCACTCAAGGAATTTTATGACATGTGTCTGGCGCAGGGATATATCAATGAAGGGGGAATTGAGTATGCCAGGGAAGTACTGGAAAAGGCCCTGGGCACTCAGAGGGCGTTGGAGATAATAAACAACCTTACATCGTCCCTTCAGGTAAAGCCTTTTGACTTTATGAGGAAGGCAGACCCTTCACAGATCTTAAACTTTATACAAAATGAGCATCCACAGACAATAGCTCTTGTTCTATCCTATCTCAGGCCCGAACAAGCTGCTATGGTGCTTTCGGCTTTGCCCCATGAGAAACAGGCTGATATAGCATATAGGATTGCTAAAATGGATAGGACTTCTCCTGAGATCATAAGGGAAGTGGAAAGCATATTGGAAAGAAAGCTTTCTAATATCGTGGTGCAGGATTATGCTGTAACCGGTGGAATTCAAACTATTGTCAACATCCTTAATGCTGTAGACAGATCCACTGAAAAGAATATCATGGACAACCTTGAAGTGATGGATGTGGATCTGGCGGAAGAAGTTAAGAAGCGAATGTTTGTATTTGAAGATATTGTAACCCTTGATAACAGGTCTATCCAGAGGATTTTGAGGGAAGTGGACAATCACGATATTGCGCTGGCGCTTAAAGGGGCCAGTGACGATGTGGCGAGAGTCATATACAACAATATGTCCAAGCGTCTTGCAGATATGATCAGAGAGGATATCCAGTACATGGGTCCTGTAAGGCTGAGGGATGTGGAAGACGCTCAACAGAGAATTGTCAGCATCATCAGGAAGCTGGAAGATGCTGGAGAGATCATCATTTCAAGAGGCGGTGGTGATGAGCTAATTGAGTAAGATTATAAAAGCTCCAGCGGTCGAGTACAGAGAGGTATACTATGTAACTCCATTGGTGGATAGAGGCGATGACATTAGGGCAGATGATGAAAAAGAGGACAACGAGCTTTCAGAGGCTAAAGCCCAATATGAACGGATAGTAAGTGAAGCCTTATCGCAAAAGGAAAGAATATTACAAGAGGCTGCTAAGATAGCTGAAGCGCAAAAAAAGGAGTCAGAACAGAGAGGATACCTGGAAGGAAAAGAAAAAGGTTATAATGATGGCTATTTAGAAGGCTACAAGAAAGGACTGGAAGATGGAAGAAAGGAAGCTCAGGCCATTGTAAATGAGGCAAACAGATTGAAACAACAGGTTGAAGAAGAAAGAAATAGATTGCTGAGACAGTTAGAAGTGGATGTAATAGAACTTGTATCCAGCTGTGTAGAAAATATCATAGGTGATATGGATTATAGAGAATTGTACGAAAAGGTGGTTCATGAAGCTATAACCAGATTAGATATAAGGGATACGTATGAAGTGAGGATTAGCGAAGATGATTATAAGCTATTAGATAGAGAGTATATCAATACATTACATTATAAAATAATTGCCGATCCTATGTTGAAGCACGGTGATATAGTGATAGATACTCCCAATGGCAGTATTGACTGCAGTATGATGACGCAGATAGATAATATTAAAAAAGAGCTAAGGAGTATATTGCTTGATGAGTAGGAGTATAGAGCTGGATAAATATAGCCGAATTAAAAATAAATTGTTCTACGATTACATAGGCTATGTGACGCAGGTTGTAGGGCTTACCATAAGGTGCAATCTGCCTAGAGCTGAGGTAGGCCAGTTATGTGAGATCGTAAAGGGCGATGGGCGACATGTGCTGGCAGAAGTCGTAGGTTTTGAAGAAAAGGGAGTTATTTTAATGGCGATTGGGGATACGGAGGGCATAAGGCAGGGTTGCCCTGTTAGATCCTTTGGTGAGCCGTTAAAGGTGCGTGTAGGGGCAGAGCTTAAAGGGAGGATTTTAAATGGGCTGGGGAAGCCTATTGATGGCAATGGCGATATCATCATGGGAAGTTGGAGGCGAATCCACGCTGTTCCTCCTAATCCTCTGGCAAGAAAGCCCATAAAAGAGCCGTTTTTTACCGGGATAAGGGCTATTGATGGTCTTATAACCTGCGGCAAAGGCCAGAGGTTTGGCATTTTTGCGGGAAGCGGTGTCGGTAAGAGCACCCTTATGGGTATGATAGCGAGGTCTTCGTCAGCTGATGTAAATGTCATTGCGCTGATCGGAGAGCGGGGACGAGAGGTCAATGACTTCATAGAGAAGTCGCTGGGGCCTGAGGGCATGAAGAAATCGGTGGTCGTCGTATCAACTTCAGATGAGCCTGCGATGCTGAGAATAAAAGCTGCGTATACAGCTACAGCTATAGCCGAGTATTTCAGGGATAATGGCTGCGACGTGATGTTCATGATGGATTCGGTCACCAGGTTTGCCATGGCTCAACGCGAAATAGGATTGGCAGTAGGGGAACCTCCTGTTTCAAAGGGCTATACTCCTTCGGTTTTTTCAGTGCTTCCAAAGCTCATGGAGAGGACCGGCAACGGAGATGTGGGTTCGATAACCGCTCTTTACACCGTTTTGGTAGATGGAGATGACTTCAACGAACCGGTTACAGATGCGGTCAGGAGCATATTAGACGGCCATATAGTGCTGTCAAGGAAGCTGGCTAATAGCAATCATTATCCGGCAATCGACGTGCTGGCCAGTGTGAGCAGGGTTATGTCGGATGTGGTAACGGAAGAGCACCTGGAACTAGCGGCGAAAATAAAGAACATCATGGCTGTATACCGGGATTTTGAAGACCTTATTTCCATAGGGGCTTATAAAAAAGGAAGCAATCCAGAGGTCGATTATGCAATAGAGAGAGTGAATAAAATAAATGACTTTTTAAGACAAAAGGTTAATGAGATAACTGATCCGGCGGATATTATAGAGCGGATGAAAAAGATAATAGGTGATTGATATGGGATATGTGTTCAGGTTGAAAAAAATTGCTGATTTAAATGTTCAGCGGCAAAAAAAATTAAAAATTGAATTTTCCAGAGAGATGATGAGATTACAAGATGCTGTGGAGCTTTTAAATACATATATCAGCAGAGAACGAGATATAATGGATTATTTAAAACGAATGGAGAGCAACTCTTCTTTGAGTGCTCTTGAGTATCAATACTCGTATAAAAGCCTTGAAGGTGTAAGGGGAGATATTGCGGCGCAGTATGACGTGGTAAGAAAAATACAGGAAGATGTGGACAGAATACGACAGGAGCTTGTCAAGATATCACAGGATGTAAAAATGTTGGACAAACTGGACGAAAAGTGCTATAAAGAATATATAGGCAATTTGACCAAAATAGAGCAGAAAAATATAGATCAATTTATCTGCAATAGATATAAAGTAAAAAAGGTGATATAAATGAAAAAGGTCGCTGTAACTCTCTCTATTGTAGCAGTAATTGCATTGATTTCGGGAGTATTGGTCTATTTTAACTTTTTTAATTTAAAAACGACGATCGTAAAACAATTTTCGTCAATACCCGTTGTTAAAAATATTGTAGCATCTAATTCACTGTCCTCTGCTCAGGATAAGATAAATAAAGAAATGGATTATATAAGAAACGAAAAGATAAAGTTGCAGCAGAAAGCAGACCAGCTCAATGCTAAAGAAGCTGCGTTAAAGGCAAAAGAGGATAGCCTGGCCAAATTGCAGAAATCTCTTGATGAACAGAAAAGTATGTTGCAGTCGCAGTCGGTACAAATAAAAGACCTTGTAAAATACTATGAAAACATGGATCCACAAGCAGCTGCCGGCATACTGGAAAAAATACAGGATAGCAATAAAGTGGCCATTATATTAAAGAATATGCAAAAGCAAGCAGCTGCTCAGATTATGGAAAATATGAATCCGGATACGGCGGCTAAGATCACTCAGATCATGATGGGTCAGATTGGACCGTAAAGAGGTGAGCAAATGATAAAAGGCGGATTGGTTTGTACTGTGAAAAACGATAAAATGTCGACGGTTGCAGCCAAAGATTTACAGGGTATCACAGTTAAAGAATACACGGAACCAAATATTAGCTTTAGAAAGATTTTGACATTGTCCATGGATAACCAAAAAGGTGATTCAGGTGATTCTATAGAGGATTTTGTTAATATCCTTAAATCTCATGGAATAGAGATCATGTCTTTAATAGGATTATTATTTAATAATAATAGTATTGACAATAAAATGCCATTAATAGAAAAGATGCTGACAGATAACGGCATTGAGGTAAATCAGTCTCTAAGAAATATCATATTGAAATTTATAGAAAATCCTGAGCTTTTGTTAGAAGTGACGGAAGATTTTTCGCAATTTAATAGGCTAAGCGGTGAAATGTCACAGGTTACTAATAGCGAATTTCAAAAGCGGCAGAGCGAGGATGTGCACAACGATGATAAAATTACCGCTAAAGGAACAGACATGCCATCGGATTCTGTGATTAGATTGGACAAGGATATACTGGACGCTGAGGGTCAGCAAACACCCAAAGTACATATTGAGATAAAAGGGAATCAGCAAAATGAAAAGAGTGAGATATTATTGCATCAAGGGACTAAAGAGATTTTTTTGGAAGACATAAAGGGCGAAAATAAAAAGCAAGGTGAAACGCAATATAAGGGCATCTTTGGTGGAGACAGGGTTTTAAAGGTTGTTCAGGATTTCATTCAGGATTTCAAAGCGGTAATCGATGATAAGACGGCTCCTATTGTAAATGTCTTAAAAAATCAAGGTAATATTTTGCAACAGAGTCAAGAAAGTGTGTTGCCGGTAAAGGCACAGGATGTGATCTCACAGATAGTGAACGGCGCAAGAGTATCTATAGATATGGGTGCCAGCAAGTATAGCGCTGATATAAAATTAAAGCCGGACTATTTAGGAAATATTTCCTTGAAGATTGAAATAGATAAAGGAGTTATGATAGCAAAGTTTGAGGTACAGAATTATCAGGTAAAGCAGATTATTGAGTCAAACCTTGTACAACTGAGGGATGCACTCCAGAGCCAGGGTATAAACGTTCAAAACATAAATGTGACGGTAGATACGGGAATGGGAGGACAGCTAGCCCAGGACCATGGCAATAACCAATGGAAAGAAACTGGAAGATACCGCTTTAACGAGGGTAAAGTGGCGGCGAGGAATTTTGATGATATGGTTATCGCTTTTAAAGGTGAGTCTGGTATAAATTATCTCGTATGAAGGGAGTAAGATAAATGAACGTCAATTCAGTAAATTCATCATCTTATTCAGTGGAACCTGATACATCGGTTCAAAATAATCAAATACTGGGTAAAGATGATTTTCTCAAATTGCTCATAACTCAGCTGAGCAACCAGGATCCGTTACAGCCTGTGGATGACAGAGAGTTTATCGCTCAAATGGCGCAATTCAGCGCTTTAGAGCAGATACAAAACATTAATGTCAATATGGATATGATGAGAGCTACAGCTCTCATAGGGAAGACCGTAGATGCGGGAAGTATAAGTGGGATTGTGGATGGTGTATCTATTGCCGGTAGCAAGGTGTACTTATCTGTTAATGGCAATTTAATATCCATAAGCGATGTAAAGAATGTAAAATAAAAGGGGTGGATATAAAATGATGCGTTCAATGTTTTCTGCGGTATCGGGTTTAAAAGCAGAACAGGCAGCTATGGATGTCATTGGAAATAACGTGGCTAATGTAAATACTGTTGGATTTAAAGCGAGTAGAGTTACTTTTAAGGATGTAATGAGCCAGCTTATAAAGGGTGCGTCGATGCCTCAGGACAATAGAGGCGGTACCAATCCGCAACAGGTAGGATTGGGTGTGGCTATAGGCTCTATTGATACGTTGTTTTCTCAAGGGAGCAGTCAGAGAACTGATAATCCGTTGGATGTCATGATAGATGGAAATGGATTTTTCACTGTAGGGGATCTTACTGGCAGTAAAAGCTATACAAGGGCAGGCAATTTTGGGGTGGACAGCAATGGCAATCTGGTTACAGCAGGTGGACTTTATGTGTACGGTTGGCAGGCCGATAGCACGGGAAAAGTGGATACCTCAGGGAATCTTGTTCCGCTGAATTTATATAACAAAATATCAAAGGAGGCAAAAGCCACTCAAAATATAACAATTGGCGGGAACTTAAACGCGAACCTTGCTGTTAATGACTCCATGACATATAACGAGATGATCTATGATTCACAGGGTAGGACTCATATTATCAATTTAAAATTTACCAAAACAGGTAATAATACCTGGAATTTAGAGGTTACCTCCTAT
The DNA here is from genome assembly GCF_900129075.1 of Caldanaerobius fijiensis DSM 17918. Classification (NCBI taxonomy): domain Bacteria; kingdom Bacillati; phylum Bacillota; class Clostridia; order Thermoanaerobacterales; family Thermoanaerobacteraceae; genus Caldanaerobius; species Caldanaerobius fijiensis. Next base: position 48,864 of record NZ_FQVH01000008.1, on the reverse strand, counting down.
GATCCGGCTCTGGGAGCTACGCTAAATCAGAACGGCACTATAACACCGGTCCAGATATTACAGCCCACGCAGATTTCATTTGATGCCAATGGCAATTTGATAAATCCTAACCCGAATCAGAATAATGGAAGATATATTATAAATTTAAGCGTGTCAGACAGCGATGGCGCTGCCAGTCCACAGAATATCAACCTCGATATAACACCACTTACCCAGTTTGCAGGGGTTGGCAATGAGAAAGATACTATAAAAGAAGTAAGCAAAGACGGCAATCCAGCGGGGACGATGGAGGGATTTAAAATCGATCAATATGGTAACATCATTGTCACCTATTCAAATGGTCAAAATTTCATTATAGGACAGCTGGCTATTGCCAGTATAAGTAATCCTATGGGTTTGGAAAAGGTTGGTGATAACCTTTATAAGTTAACCCCGAATTCAGGTGAGGCAGAATATGGGGCCGCAGGTACCGGCGGTCGAGGAGTATTAAATCCAGGCTCGCTGGAGATGTCTAATGTGGATCTGGCGCAGGAGTTTACAAATATGATCATAACACAGAGGGGATATCAGGCTAATTCCAGGGTTATAACCGCATCAGATACTATGTTACAAGACCTTATAAATATCGTAAGGTAATCAAGGTGATATTCTTTGATAAAAGTCAACAGGTTAAATGGTAAGGAATTTGTCATCAATGCCGATCTCATAGAGTGCATTGAGGCCACGCCTGACACAGTGATAACCCTTACAACAGGGAATAAGTACGTGGTACAACAAAGCCTCGACGAAGTTATAGAGATGGTATTAAATTATAAAAGGCAAATAAATGGATGCTTTAAGGTGGTGGAATAGTTGGATGTAGCATCGCTTGTAGGTTTAGTAGCCGGTTTCACAGTCATTATCTGGTCAATAATGATGAGCGGCAGTATTGCCACCTTTATTGATATTCCATCTGTATTGATAACAATAGGTGGTACTATTACGAGTACTCTGCTTTCCTGCCCGATGTCAGTAATTATCCAGGCGTTTAAGTCGGCAAAAAGGGTATTTTTTCAAAAATCAATGAAATCTGAAGAGATCATAGAAAGGATAATTCAACTGGCTAATGTAGCCAGGAGGGAAGGCCTGTTAGCGTTGGAGGATGAAGCTAATGGGATTGAGGATGAATTCTTAAAAAAAGGCATACTTTTGGTTGTGGATGGTACGGACCCGAAACTTGTAAGGGATATTATGGAAACGGAGTTAACCTTTATTGAGGAAAGGCGTAAGGCTGAAAGCGGGGTATTTAAAACAATGGCTACTTTTGCCCCTGCCTTTGGAATGATAGGAACTCTTATCGGCTTGATAAACATGCTCAAGAATCTTAACGATCCATCAAAGGTTGGTCCGGGTATGGCGGTTGCCCTTATAACCACCTTTTACGGTTCAATACTGGCATATGTGTTATTTATACCTATAGAGAAGAAAATGGACAGCAGGAGCAAGGAGGAGTCATTAATAAGAGAAGTGATGATTGAAGGCATTTTGTCGATACAGGCAGGTGAAAATCCTAGAATAATAGAGCAGAAATTAAGGGCATTTTTTGATAGACCCAAAAGAAGACAAGCAGATGAACAATTAGAGGGTGAGCTGGATGCGCAAAAATCGCAGGTTTGAAGAGGATGAAGGAGTTTCCAATGAATGGCTCAACACTTACGCGGACTTGATGTCGCTTCTTTTAACATTTTTTGTTTTGCTTTTTTCAATGGCTACGATAAATATCAACAAATTTCAAACCCTTATATTATCTATAAACAGAGGTTTAGGCATTGAGCAGATCAGGAGTATTGATCTGAAATCAGGAGAACAGCTTAACACGAGGATATTTGAAGATAAACCTCCTAATCAGGATGAGTTAAAAAAAATTTACGAAAAATTGGGCAAATATATAAATGAAAACAAAATGAACGATAAAATAAAGCTGGTGCTGGATGAAAGAGGTTTGACCATAAGGTTTGTAGATACAGTGCTTTTTGATACAGGTAAGGCGGATTTAAAGCCGGAGTCGTTAGAGATATTGAGCAAAGTTTCTAACATAATCAAGAATGATAATCATCCGATTAAAATAGAAGGGCATACAGATAATGTGCCTATAAATAATAGCAAATATCCCAGCAATTGGGAGTTATCAACAGATAGAGCTGTGACCGTTTTAAAATACCTGGTGAACGTACATCATTTTCCACCGGAAAGGTTATCGGCTGAGGGCTTTGGCGAGTATCGCCCTGTTGTGCCTAACAACAGCGATGCAAACAGGGCCAAAAATAGGAGGGTTGATATCGTCATACTTAGAAATCGCTCAGAGTAATCGTTAAAAATCGCTAAAGGAGGTGTATTCCGTAATAGCTACCGTTGGTAGTGCATACGGTTGTATAATATGAAGAATGTTTATCTTGTAATAATAATAGTACTGCTCATGATAATAGCCGGTGGTTTTGCTTATTTTATGTATATGCAGAATACGGGCAATGCAGCAAAAGCCAATATCCAACCTCAAACCTATTTTTATGTTCTCGAGGGCGATCTTATAACAAACCTTAAGGATGCAAACAGGTATATAAAGGTGAATATAGAACTGGAGTTTGCGGATAAAAAAGTTGAGAACGAGCTTAAAGAAAAGAATGCGGTGATCAGAAATGCTATTATATCTATTTTGAGGAGTCAAACATCAACCCAGGTATCCGGAGCAGAAGGACAGGAGAGGATGAGAAAGCTGATACTTTCAAAGATAAATGAGATTTTACAAAAGGGTAAAATCGTCAATGTATATTTTGATAATTTTATAGTACAGTAGGTGAATTTTATGGCAGAGATATTGTCACAGAGCGAAATCGATGAACTCCTCAATGCTCTGAAGTCTGGAGAACTGGACATAAATGAAGCTAAGAACATTCAAAGAGAGCACGCGTTAAAGGTATATGATTTCAGAAGGCCTAATAAACTCTCAAAAGAACAGCTGAGGACAATAGGCTTTATTTTTGAGAATTTTTCGCGATCTCTTTCTACTTTTTTGTCAGGTTATCTTCGCACCAATGTAGAGATGGAAGTAAATACCCCAGAACAGATAACCTATTATGAATTTATAGCGGCGGTGTCCAATGTGGCTCTTTTTGCGATAATAGATTTTGCGCCGCTTAAAGGGTCTATTATAATGCAAGTGTATAATGACACGGTGTACACGATGGTCGATAGGATATTGGGCGGGAATGGTGAAGGTTCTGTTATTGAGAGAGATTTCTCGGAGATCGAGTTAGCACTCATGCGCAAGGTAATCAACAGGATCCTTATTATACTCGACGATGCGTGGCAGGTGATGGTTGATGTAAAATCGAAGGTAGAGAGGATAGAGACCAATGCGCAGTTTATACAGATAGTTTCACATAATGAAGTAGTTGTTGTGGTCCCCATAAATGTTAGAATAGGTAAAAAAGAGGGATTTATCAATTTTTGTATACCCTATGTGGTTATCGAGCCTATTGTGCCCAAGTTAACCGCAAAGTCGTGGTTTTCAGGGAGCAGCGAAGTTGCAGACCAATGGGTTGTTGAGAAGATAGAAAATCGCATAAAAAAAGCTTATATAGATATCAGGGCTATTTTGGGCAGCACTCATATTAGTGTATCCGATTTTATAGATCTGGGTGTGGGAGATGTAATCAGGTTGGACAACCGTGCAAATGACGATATAATAATAATGGTAGATGGCAAACCAAAATTTAGGGCAAGACCAGGCTTACACAAAAAAAAGCTTGCTGTAAAGATTACAGGAATTATTGAAGGAGGTGAAGACGATGGACGATAATATGCTGTCCCAGGAGGAAATTGACGCACTTCTTAAAGCAGTAAACAGTGAGCAAAATTCTTCAGCACCAGTTGAAGATTTGACGGACCAGGAAAAAGACGTTCTGGGTGAAATAGGAAATATAAGCATGGGTACCTCTGCCACTACCCTTTATACATTGCTCAGAAACAAGGTGTCCATAACCACACCCCAGGTTAAGGTGATGACATGGGACGAACTTAGAAGTGAATACGCCATACCTTATGTAGGAGTACTGGTAGAGTATGTTGAGGGCTTAAAAGGATTTACCATGTTAATTTTGAAAATAGAGGACGCAAAGAAAATAGCCGATCTTATGATGGGTGGAGATGGTACCAATGCAGATATGGAATTATCGGAGATAGTATTAAGTGCAGTAGGCGAAGCTATGAATCAGATGGTAGGTTCTGCGTCTGTGTCCCTCTCTAATATGTTATATACCAAAATTAATATATCGCCACCCAAGGTTTATGTGGTCAATTTTGACTCTGATGAAATAAAAGATATCCCTATATATGGGCAAAAAATTGTCAGAATATCTTTCAAGATGATAGTAGGAGATATAATTAAGAGCGAAATCATGCAATTATTGCCTTTGGATTTCGCTAAAGCTCTTGTTGAAAAACTTTTAAGTGGCCAACAGAGCCAATCGTCACCAGAGTCAACAGCTGAAGAAACAGGTTCTGCGGCGGAGGAGAGCACTTATAAAAGGATTGACGATGTTGAGATGAGGCCTTCAAAAGCGGAGGAGAAGGAGGCAATTACATCTACAGAAAAATCCAATAATGCTATAAAGAGCAGTGACAAAACAGTAAAGGTTTCCCCGGTGAAATTTCAGGAACTGGAAGATGAGCGAGTAGAGAATATTTCTAATAAAATTACGCTTATAAAGGATGTGCCGCTTGAGGTGACTGTAGAATTGGGTAGAACCCATAAACTCATAAAAGAGATATTGGAACTGGGTCCTGGATCTATTATAGAGTTGAATAAGATGGCGGGAGAACCTGTGGATATACTGGTAAATGGGAAGAATGTGGCAAAAGGCGAAGTGGTTGTTATTGATGAAAATTTTGGTGTTAGAATTACTGAAATTTTATAAAATGGAGGTTGAGGGGATATGAAGAAGATTCTCGTTGTGGATGATGCAGTTTTTATGAGGATGATGCTTAAGGATATATTAAAGAAAAATGGTTATGAGTCAATTGTGGAAGCTGAAAATGGTGTTGTGGCAGTGGAAAAGTATAAAGAGGAAAAACCTGATCTAGTATTAATGGATATAACCATGCCTGAGATGGATGGTATACAGGCGGTAAGAGCTATAAAAGCTATAGATCCAAATGCAAAGATCGTCATGTGCTCAGCTATGGGTCAGCAGGCTATGGTTATAGAAGCGATACAGGCTGGCGCCAGGGATTTTATCGTAAAGCCCTTTCAACATGACAGGGTAATTGAGGCTGTGAAAAAGATATTAGGGAGTTGAACATGCTTTTACAGATTTTGTGGACAATATTTTCTCTTGGGATAGTAATAGCCATAGCGTATTTTATCCTGCTGTTATTAAAGAAAAAGGGATTTGGTAAAGTTGAAGGCACATATATAAAGGTTCTGGATGTTGTGCAGGTAGGTCAGGACAGGCAGTTGCTGTTGGTTGAGGTAGAAGGTAAACGCCTCCTTATTGGGGTTACAAACAGCAACATAAGATTGATATCAGAATTGAGAGAATCAAAAGATATTCATTACACAGGTGACAGAGATGAACAGTTTTAGTTTATTAAAGAATATTTTAGATAATCCCGGCAACATGTCAACGGCTATACAGCTTATGCTGGTGCTTACTGTATTAACCCTTGCACCGTCTATTTTGATAATGGTGACGTCTTTTACGAGGATAATTGTGGTATTTTCATTTTTGAGAAACGCTATGGGCACACAACAAATCCCGCCGAACCAGGTACTTATAGGGCTTTCGCTTTTTCTGACATTTTATATCATGAGCCCTGTGGCAGCGGATATAAATAAGAATGCGCTGCAGCCGTATATTAAGGGCCAGATAACACAGGATGTGGCATATCAGCGTGCTATGCAGCCCTTACGGCAGTTTATGTTTAAGCAGACGCGTAAAAGCGACCTGGCTCTTTTTATGAATATAAAAGGTCAGAAGGCATCTTCGCTGGATCAGGTACCAAACACCGCTTTAATCCCTGCATTTATTATCAGCGAATTAAAGACGGCTTTTGAAATCGGATTTATACTTTATATTCCATTCCTGGTGATAGATATAGTAGTATCCAGTATATTAATGTCGATGGGTATGTTTATGCTTCCACCTGTGCTTATATCGCTGCCTTTTAAACTACTGCTGTTCATAATGGTTGATGGTTGGAATCTTGTGGTTAAATCTATTGTCATTGGCTTTAGGTGAGGTGGTGTAAGTGGATCAAGCTACGGTTATCGATCTAGCCAGAAAAGCATTGTACACGGCCTTGTTAATTGGAGGTCCTATAATGCTATTGTCTATGCTTGTGGGTTTAATTATCAGCATATTTCAGGCCACGACGCAGATACAGGAGCAGAGTTTAACATTTATACCTAAAATCGCTATTGTGGCCATCGTATTGTTGATCTTTGGCCCGTGGATGATGACAGTAATGAAAAATTTTACTGAAGACCTCTTACTCAATATACAGAGGTATATAAGATGATTATGCCTGCGGTCTTAAAGTACGTTTATATCCTGGTTAGAATTTCAGGCCTTTTTGTCTTTGCGCCATTTTTCAGCTCAAAAATTATTCCTGTGTACATAAAAGCGGGACTTGTTGCCTCGCTGGCTTATATTGTAAGCCAGTCAGTTCCTATAACCATTGAACCTGTAGATGATGTTGTGGCATTTTCGCTTATAATTGCTAAGGAATTTATTGTCGGGATGGCACTGGGGCTTGTAAGTGAGATGTTGTTTGATGCCCTCTATGTGGCAGGAGAGATCATGGATCTGGAATTGGGATTTGGTATAGTCAACGTATTTGACCCTTTTACACAGGCTCCCAGGCCGCTGATGGGGAATTTTGTATTTTATTTATCTCTCATGGTTTATCTGGTGATCAATGGCCATCATAGGCTCATAGAGGCTGTAGTGACAAGTTATAAGTTTGTTCCCGTCAACGGGATGACAGTCAGTGGCTCTATGATAAAAAAACTGGTAGAAGTTTTTGGCGAGATGTTTGTACTGGGAATCAAGATAAGTGCCCCTGTTTTGATAGCCATATTTTTAACAGATGTAAGCCTTGCCCTGTTGTCCAGAGCGGTACCTCAATTAAACGTATTTATAAATGGAATGCCTGTAAAGATACTTATAGGTTTTGGGGTGGTAATGCTTATGCTACCTATGTTTCTCGTGTTGCTCGATGTGCTTTTCAATAGCATAGACTATAATAATCTTCAGATGATGAGGCTGATGCGGTGAAACTTCAATTATTTGCAGAAGAAAGAACGGAAAAGGCCACCCCGAAAAAGAGGCACGAGGTAAAGAAAAAAGGGCAGGTATTTCAAAGTAAAGATTTAACGGCAGCGGCCATAATTCTTGTATCAATACTGGCTATAAATGCCATGTTGCCGTTCATATTGGTGACCACAGAGAATTTTATAAAAGATATACTTACGACATACATAGTCAATAGCCATGACCTGTATACAGTAGCTAACTTACAAAAATTTTTTACCTTCATCCTGGGGGCGGTAGCAAAGATCGTTGTGCCTATAATCATATTGATTGCTGCCACAGGTCTTCTGCTTACCTATGGACAGGTAGGTTTTGTGTTTACAGGTGAGACCCTGGGATTTAAATTGGAGAGGATTAACCCTGTGGAAGGTTTTAAGAGGATTTTTTCTATGAGGGGAATAGTGGAGCTTATTAAGGCTTTGTTGAAGACCACCTTGATAGGTTATATGCTTTACAGTACTATCAGGTTACAGATAAATAAGCTGCCACAGCTCTTAGATATGAGCGTAATAGACATCATGAATTACCTTATGAGAGCATTAGTAGATATAGGTCTAAAATCTGGTATGCTGATTCTAGCCATATCTGTTTTAGATTATCTTTATCAATGGTGGGATTTTGAACGCAGCATCAAGATGACGAAACAGGAAATAAAAGATGAAATAAAGGAAATGGAAGGTAATCCTCAAATAAAATCTAAGATAAGGGAAAAACAGCGCAAAATGGCATTAAAGAGGATGATGAGTGAGGTGCCAAAGGCGGATGTAGTGATAACCAATCCTACCCATTATGCTGTAGCTCTTAAGTACGATATTTCAGTGGCCAGCGCACCTGTAGTGGTAGCAAAAGGTGTGGACTTTTTAGCCCAGAGGATAAAGGAAGAAGCCCAAAAAAATCATGTGCCCATTGTGGAAAACAGAGAACTCGCCAGAAATCTGTACAATATGGTAGATGTGGGCGACATGATACCGGAAGAGCTATACTATGCGGTTGCAGAAGTGCTGGCGTTTGTCTATAGTATAAATAGAGATAAGAAGGTGAGAGGTTGAATGGAAATTTGAAGTACGGGGATATTGCGGTATCCGTCATTATACTTGTTGTCATTTTGATGATAATAATACCCCTTCCTCCACGCGTATTGGACGTCATGATAACGCTTAATATATCGCTTTCAATTATGATATTGCTTACAACCATGTTTATAAACAAATCCCTGGACTTTTCCATATTTCCGTCTCTGTTGCTTATAACCACCTTATTCAGACTGGCGCTAAATATATCCAGCACGAGGCTTATCTTGAAGGATGGGTATGCCGGAGATGTCATACAGGCCTTTGGTAGCTTTGTAATAGGAGGGAATATCGTCGTAGGCCTTATTGTGTTCCTGATTATCATCGTAGTACAGTTTATCGTTATAACAAGAGGAGCTGAAAGGGTTGCGGAGGTAGCCGCCAGGTTCACACTTGATGCTATGCCTGGGAAACAGATGGCAATAGACGCAGACCTCAATACCGGGATTATAAATGATGCTGAGGCCAAAAGGAGGAGGCAGGAAATACAAAGAGAGGCAGATTTTTATGGTGCAATGGATGGCGCCAGTAAATTTGTAAAAGGGGATGCCATAGCCAGTATAATTATAACACTTATAAATATCATAGGAGGCATAGTTATAGGTCTCGTTTTCAATACGGGGATGGACATAGCAGCGGTATTTAATAAGTATACCATATTGACGGTGGGAGACGGGCTTGTATCCCAGATACCTGCACTTCTCGTATCTACAGCCACGGGTATAATTGTGACCAGGGCTGCTTCTGATTCTAACCTGGGAAATGATGTATTAAAGCAATTGCTTGTACAGCCCAGGATTTTGATGATCGCGTCAGCGTTTCTGTTTGCTATGGGCTTAATAGGATTACCCAAATTGCCTAATTTTATAATGGCAGGTATCTTTGGCTATCTTGGCTATACTTTAAAACAGTCGTATAAGGTAAATGAATTGAAGGAAACGCAAGCAAAAGGTGCTAAAGAAGCGGAAGAGATGAAAAAAATTGAAAATGTGCTGCCGCTGGTGAAAGTTGACCCTATTGAACTGGAGTTTGGATATGGACTTATACCTTTTGCTGATGCCAACCAGGCCGGTAATCTCCTCGATAGGGTTGTTATGATAAGGAGACAGCTGGCCCTGGAGCTGGGCGTTGTGATTCCTATGGTTAGATTAAGGGATAATATACAACTTGGTAACAACGAGTATGCCATAAAGATTCGAGGCAATGTCGTTGCAAAAGCCAGTGTCATACCCGATAGTTATTTGGCTATGAATCCAGGAGGTGCCAAAGAGGACATTATGGGCATCAAGACCGTCGAACCTGTCTTTGGGCTTCCAGCTATTTGGATAAGTCAATCGCAGATCGAAAAAGCTGAAATGTCAGGGTATACCGTGGTCGATCCTACATCTGTTATAGCAACGCATCTGACAGAGGTCCTAAAAAGGCATATTCATGAGATACTGACAAGACAGGATGTTCAGCAGCTCATAGATAATATTAGGCCGGATAATAATGCCTTGATAGATGAACTTATACCTAAAAATATGTCTTTGGGAGACGTACAAAAGGTATTGTGCAATCTCTTGAGGGAGCGAATACCCGTAAGAGATATGGTGACCATATTAGAGACGTTGGCTGATTACAGCCCTATCGTAAAGGATGTAGACCTGTTGACGGAGTATGTAAGACAATCGCTTAAGAGGACGATTACAGGTATTTATGCAGTTGATAACAAGATCTATGCTATAACGTTGGATCCAAATCTGGAAAAACTTATTGCCGATTCTATAAAAAAGACAGAGATGGGGTCTTATTTATCACTGGATCCCGGCAAAATCAATGCTATAGTAAATAATATAGCAGAGGGACTAAAAAAATTTGTCTCGGCAGAACAGCAGCCTGTCATTCTCACATCACCGGTAATAAGACCCTATGTTAGACAGATCACTGAACCCGTATTCAGGGACTTACCAGTATTATCGTACAATGAATTATTGCCTGAAATTGCAATTAATGTGCTATGGAAGGTGAATGTACCATGATGATAAAAAAATATATTGTAAGCGATATGCTTGAGGCACATATGAAAATAAAAGCTGAGCTGGGGGAGGATGCCATAATCCTTTACACAGCGAGGCGCAGAGAAAAGGGCATAAAGGGTCTATTCAAAAAGGCTAAAATCGAGGTTATAGCTGCGGTGGAAAATAAACAGGATGATTTGAATTTGAGGTCCATTAAAAAGGATATAGAGATTATAAAAAGAGAAATACATGTTCAAAAAAGTGCGAATGATGCCGATGATAATATATATGATAATTTATTAAAGAAAGGATTCAGTCCCAATGTAGCAAGGGAAATCTCAGCAATGTATAAGAATGGCGAGGATACGAGCGATTTGAAAAATTATTTCATCAGAAAGATTGGTTTTGCCTCACCGCTAAAGCTGAATTCAAAGCCTACTGTTGTGCTTTTTGTGGGGCCTACAGGGGTAGGGAAAACCACTACTATTGCCAAAATGGCTGCTAACTATGTGTTAAATTACAATAAAAACGTAGCATTTGTAACGGCTGATACTTATAGGATTGCTGCCGCTGAACAGCTCAAAATCTATGCAGATATGATTGGTGCGCCTATCAAAGTGGTTGACAATAGCTTTGAATTGTCTCTTGCTATAAAGTCTTTCGAGGATAAAGATATTATATTTATAGATACAGCGGGAAGAAATCACCGAAGCCAGTATCAGATGCAAAATCTCAGAGAACTAATTAAAAATGTCAAAATAGATGAAGTATACCTGGTGATCAACTCATCAGCTAAATATATTGATATTTCCAGGATTCTTAAGGAATTTTCTTTTTTAAAATATAAGATCATTTTTACAAAATTAGATGAAGCAGAAAATCTTTGCGGTATATTGGAGACAAGGTATTTGACAGATGCCCCTTTTTCATATGTCACAACAGGTCAAAGCGTTCCCGATGATATTGAGCTGTTGAATCCGGCGAAGGTTGTAGAGGAGATTTTGGGAGGAGATTAATTATGGATCAGGCAGAGAGCTTAAGGCGAAAAGTCAAAGAGAGGAGATCATCCAGGCTATTGACCATTACCAGTGGGAAAGGCGGAGTTGGCAAATCAAATATCGCAGTAAACCTGGCCATATTTCTTTCCAGAATGGGCTACCGGACAGTCATCGTCGATGCGGATTTAGGCTTAGGAAATGTAGACGTCATCATGGGTTTAAACCCTAGATATAACCTGTCGGATGTTATAAGGGGGGAAAAAAGTATACTTGATATTATGGTAGATGGACCCGGAAACGTCAAAGTAGTTCCGGCCGGAAGTGGTATTGAAGAGCTGGCGGATATAAAAAAAGAACAGCTGGATTTTTTGATACAAAATTTTTTGCTATTGGATTATTGTGCAGACTATGTCATTGTAGATACTGGTGCAGGAATATCTGAAATGGTAAGAAAATTTGTATGTGCTGCTGATGAACCTATACTGGTTGTTACTCCCGAGCCAACATCTATAACGGATGGATATGCACTGATAAAATCCATCAGAGGAATAAATGGGAACAAGGTATTCAGTTTCATAGTGAATAGAGTTGAATCTCCCAGAGAAGGACAGCAGATAGCAGAAAAGTTATCGGGTGTAGTTGAAAGGTTTCTATCTATGGACATTAAAAACCTAGGGTATATATTAGATGATAAAAGTGTGGTCAAATCAATTAAAGCTCAAGAACCACTTGCTATAGGGTTTCCCAAGAGCAATGCAGCCAGGTGTATCTATGATATAGCACTAAAGGTAGCTAATATAACTGAAAGCAAGAGTGGAGGGATAAAGAGGTTGTTGAGCTTTTTCCGGAAGGAGGAAAGGGTTTGGATTTAACCGTTGGAGAGAGATTGGAGATTTCATTTGAAGGAAATACGTATATATCCCAGGTGCAGGATGTTTATGACGATGGCAGGTATATAATATCCGTTCCTATTTCTAGAGGGTATACTGTTTTTATACCTCTAGGTGAAAGACTTAAAGTGAGATTTTTCAGACCTAATGGGATTTATGAATTTGAAGCCGTGCTGGATTCTAGAGAAAAAAAAGAAAATGTCGAGGGGCTTGCAATAAGAAAGAGCGGCAGTATAATCAGGATACAGCGGAGAGCGTACTATAGGTTTCAAACGGTGATGGATATCAAATATAAGAAAAATGATGATGAAGACTATCGCTATGGAATCATAAAAGATATAAGCGGTGGAGGAATGAGGGTGGTCGTAGATACAGCATTAGAGCCAGATGATATTATCGATATCTTGCTTCCACTGGGCAAGGATGAACTGAACCTGAAAGGAAAAGTAATAAGGTCTAATAAGCTTGATAATGGTATTGAGTTGGGTATTTGCTTTATAAATATTGACAAATGGGATAGAGAAAAAATAATCAAATTTATATTTGAAAATCAGAGAAAAAGAATCACGAAAGGGTGAGAACTGTGGATATGAAGTATTTGCAGGTCTTTGTAGATGAAGGGGAAGAACATATTGAGAGGCTCAATGAAGGCATAATGAGCTTAGAATCCAGTCAATCACCTGACATCATAAATGAGATATTCAGATCTGCTCATACATTAAAAGGAATGGCTGCATCTATGGGATTCAACAGATTGGCAGATCTGACCCATGGTATGGAAGACCTTTTGCAGGCTATAAAGAATGGTCATATATCTGCAGATAGTCATGTCATAGACATGCTCTTTAATTGCCTCGATGCTATCGAAAGGTTTATGGACAATATAAAGCAAACAGCGCAAGAAGGTGACATTGATGTAGCCCCATTGTTAAAGGAATTAAAGCGCTATACAGGGGATGATGCTCCTCAGAATGGTCAAATGGCGAAAAGGCAGGATATAACGTCCAACGAAGACTATGAAAGGGACGTCGTGGAGGCTGCACTAAAACAGGGATATAATGTTTATAGAATAAATGTAAGTATATCTAAAGAAAGTCAGTTGAAAGCTGCCAGGGCTTTTGTGCTGTTTAATGTGTTGCAAGGTATGGGCGATATAATTAATTCAGAGCCGGGTGTTGAAGAAATAGAGAAGGGGAATATGGGTGATCAGCTTTTGCTCGATATTATAACAAAAGCTGATGAATTGCAGTTGAAACAGGCCATAGAAAATATTTCTGAAATCGAGGGTGTGGATATAGCACCACTGAAATATGTCAACAGCTCTAAAGCAGGCGAAGAAGATGCTAATAAAAGAAATAACAATACCACAATAAAGCTTAGTAAGTCTATAAGGGTTGATATAGGCAAGCTGGATGCGCTTATGAATATGGTTGGAGAGTTTTTGATTACCAAGTCGAGGTTAAGGACGTATTTGAAAGATATAACAGAAGAGACTGCCATGACATTAGATTATCTTGATAGAATAACGTCGGATATGCACGATATGGTGATGAGCCTCCGTGTAGAGCCAATAGAGAGGGTTTTTAATAGATTTCCACGCATGGTAAGGGATTTATCCAGGACATTAAATAAAAAAATTGAATTTACGATGGAAGGCCAGGAAACTGAAGTGGATATGACCATTATTGATGAACTCTCGGATCCGCTTGTGCACCTTATAAGAAACTCAATAGACCACGGTATAGAGCAACCCGATGAGCGCTTGAGGGCAGGAAAGCCTGAGGTGGGTACAGTATCTCTTAAAGCCTACCATGACGGCAATAAAGTCATAATCCAGGTATCCGATGACGGACGAGGTATAGACATGGATAAAGTGGTGCAAAAGGCCATAAGCCGTGGACTTGTAGAAGCTTCAGAAGTAGAAAGCCTGACAAAAAGTCAGATCATTGACTTTTTGTTTATGCCTGGTTTCAGCACATCTGACCAGGTCACAGAGATATCTGGAAGGGGCGTTGGCCTGGATGTAGTGAAAAGCAAAGTAGAAGAATTAGGGGGGAACATAGAGGTTATAACAGAAAAAGGGAAAGGCACGACATTCTTGTTGAGCTTTCCACTCACCCTTTCAATGATAGATGCACTTCTGGTAAAAGTTGCTGGCGAGATCTATGCGGTACCCCTCAGTACAATTATCGAAATTGTGGAAGTAAAGCGAGAAGAGGTTAAGAAGGTAAGAAACAGAGATTCATTTATATACAAAGGAAATGTCACGCCATTGATTAAATTGAAGGATTTATTGAAACTAGAAAGCACATCTGATGAGGGAGATTTTCAGGTGTTTGTGGTGAGAAAAGGCGAACGGCTGGTTGGGATTGTCGTTGACCAGGTATTGGGGCAGCAGGAGATCGTAATAAAATCGCCGGGGAAGTATTTGTCTGATTACAAGTTTATATCAGGAGTTACTATCCTGGGTGATGGTGGTATTTCGCTTATTATCGATGTAATACTGTTGCTGTAATAGGGGGTGTATTTGATGAAATATGTAGTTTTTAAAGCATCGGGCGACACATTTGGAGTGGATATTCAGTCGGCCGTTTCTATTGAAAAGATTTTGCCTATTACCAGAGTTCCATTAGCTCCTTCATATCTTCGTGGTATCATCAATTTGAGAGGAGAAATTATTCCTGTTATTGATTTATCCAGGGCGCTAGAACAGTCTACGAGCGAGGAGTCAGCGGGTTTTAAAAATATTGTTATCATAAAAAGAGAGGATTATAAAATAGGTTTACTCATAGATAGCGATGTTTCTATAATTGATATCGATGATAATCTAGTACAAAAAGATGTAAGTAATCTGAGTGAGGTTGATAAGGCCTACATAAGCGGTATCGTAAAATATGAAAACCAGATCATAAACATTTTGAATACCGTCAAATTGACGACACCTGAGAGAGCGGTGATATGATGAAAATTGATGATATAAGCAAATTAAATAGTCTTTATTTAGACGTGCTGAGAGAACTAGGAAATATTGGTACAGGCAATGCGTTGACGGCTCTTTCTTCAATGACGGGAAAAAGGCTGAATATGCGTGCGCCTCTTGTAAAGATATTGAAACTGAGCGATGTGCCTGATTTGCTAGGTGATCCAGAGAAAAAAGTTGTAGGAGTATTTTTTGAGATGTCTGGAGATGTTAAAGCAAACATATTGTTTGTCTTAACCGTAAATTCAGCGAAACAGATAATAAACATGATATTGAATACAGAAGCGGTCAATGAGGAATTTGATGATATGGAGATTTCTGTTATTTCTGAAGTTTCTAATATCCTTGTGGCCAGTTATGTAAATGCCCTTTCCCAATTGATGAATTTGAAATTGGCGATAACTCCTCCTGCGTATTCGATGGATATGGCCGGTGCGATTTTAAGTGTTCCTGCTGTACAATTTGGCGAGATAGGTGATTATGCCTTGTACATAGAGACTGATTTTTTAGAAGATAATGACAGAATAAACGGTTATATTTTCATGATTCCGGATGTGGGTGGCCTCGAAAAGATTATGAGAAATCTCGGGGTAGATTACTGATGAACCGCATCAAAGTAGGAATGGCAGACTATAAGGTGGCCGTGGCTCCTGATATACTTATGACTATAGGTTTGGGATCGTGTGTGGGTATAACCCTTTATGATCCTGTTTTAAAGATCGGAGGAATGGCCCATATCATGCTACCGTGTAGCGCTCACTATAGCAATAACTTCAATAAAGCCAAATTTGCGGATACCGCAATTGAAATACTCTTAAAAGAGCTGATTGAAATGGGAGCAGTGACACGAAGGCTTGTCAGTAAAATTGCTGGTGGCGCGAGGATGTTTGAGATAAGGTCGACGGACGAAAGAATGAAAATAGGGGAAAGAAATGTGGAGGCTGCAACAAAGGTGCTGGAATCAAAAGGGATACCTATAGTGGCAAAAGATGTAGGGGGAACATATGGGAGAACCATTGAACTCAACTTAGAAGATGGATCCCTTTTAGTAAAAACCATCGGTCATGGAGAGAAAATCCTATGACTCTGAGGGGTGATAAAGATGCGGGATGTCGATATCAATAAATTATGGCGCGAATACGAGGCAACACGCAGCGTGGAATTGAGGAATCAGATAGTTCTTTATTATGTGCCGCTGGTAAAATATATAGTAAACCGCATACTTATAAAATATAATAACTGGGAGTATGATGATATATTAAATCAAGGCATACTGGGTCTTATAGACGCCGTGGAAAAGTATGAGAGTTCAAAGGGTGTGAAGTTTGAAACATATGCTACGTACAGGATACGAGGTGAAATACTAGACTATCTAAGAAAAAAGGACTGGTTGCCCAGGTCATTGCGCAAAAAGTATAAAATCCTCCAGGAAATTATCGATAGTTCTTCAGATAAAAGCGATATAGAAATTGCATCAGAAGCAGGGGTGTCTTTAGATGAGTATTATAAATTATTGAATTATGGTAATGCCTGCAATATCCTTTCCCTTGATGAAATGCTTGAAAACGGCGTTATGAATATTTCCCACTCATCGGATACACCGGACAGAATAGCCGAAGACCATGAAATTAGAACTTTGCTGGAAGAATTTATAGATGGACTTCCGGAGAAACAGAAGCTCGTATTATCGCTTTATTATGTTGAAGGGTTGACCTACAAGGAAATAGCAATGGTGCTGGGAGTCACAGAGTCCAGAATATCTCAAATACATTCCCAGGCTATAAAAAAGTTAAAGGAGTTCTTTTATAAGGAAAAACTCGTAAATCAGGTGATATAAATGGATGGCATAAAATTATATATATCTGAAAATAATATGAAAGCGTATATATGTTTGGATAAAGGTGTAAAACCTGATTTTAAAGATATTTATGCCTTTCTTGCAGATAAAAAAATTGTATACGGAATAAAAAGTAATGTTATCAAATCATTGGGGGAGAATCCTGTATACGACCAACAAGTATTAGTAGCTCAAGGGCTTGAGCCTCAGGATGGAATTGACGCCATGATACATTTCAAGAAAACTATAGAAGGCGGGAAACCACAAATACTCGAGAACGGAAATGTGGATTATAAGTCCCTTAATATTGTTAAGAATGTTAAGAAAGGGGATATTATAGCGACGGTTACCGATGCTACCCCTGGTGTCGAGGGTAGGGATATTTTCGGGAACACAGTTAAGCCGAAACCTGGTCAGCCGCTTAAGATGAAATGTGGAAGGAATGTAGTTTTTGAAAATGGTGCCTTTATAGCGACGATAGACGGCCAATTATTTGTTAAAGATAATAAGATAAGCGTATTGCCTGTTTTTGAGGTAAAAAATGTTGACATGTCGGTAGGTAATATAGACTTCGTAGGGAATATTATTGTACATAACGATATATATTCAGGTTTTGAAGTAAGGGCAGAAGGCGATATAGAGGTGGGAGGCAATGTTGAGGACAGTGTAATCCGAAGCGGTGGAGATATTGTCATAGGCAGAGGTGTAAATGGTAAAAGCGGTGCGTATATTGTGGCGGAAGGAAATTTGACTGCGCGCTATCTGGAAAATGTCAGAGTTGAGGTGAATAAGAATATACGTTGTGACACTATAATGCATAGTGATGTCAAATGCAATGGAAACATAATAGTTGATGGAAGACGGGGATTGATTGCAGGCGGAAAAGTTTCTGCTTATGAGTTTGTTGAGGCAAAGGCCGTAGGTTCGCCCATGTCTACTTATACAGAGATAGAAGTAGGTATTAATTTTCGTGAACAAGAAGAATGTGAAGTTATAAAAAGAGATATGAAAAAAGTAGAAGATCAAATAGAAGAGTTGACGAAGGTAAAAAATCACCTTATCAAAAAAACAAATATGACATCTGCAGAAAGAGAAATTTTAAAGCGCACATTGTTGACACTAAAAGTGCTTATAGGGAAATATGATGAGTTAAAAGAGCTGCTGGAAAATGTAATTGTAACAGAGCACGAAAATCCATATATACTGGTGAGAGAAACTCTTTATTCAGGGGTTAAAATAAATATAAAAAGGGAAATTTTATTTATAAAAGATGAGATGAAACATTGTAAGATAATTAATCACAATGGAAACATAAAAATACTTGCCTTGTAGAGAAATTGATGGTATCATAATTAAGGATAAAAATACAGAACACACATAGTCCAATCTGTGCAGTGGTGCCGCTGGTCCTGCGCAGAGGTGCGGATTATGGAGGAATAACCATTGGAGGTGCTTTGATGTCTATTATTTCAATGAAACAGCTGTTAGAAGCAGGTGTGCATTTTGGACACCAGACGAGGCGCTGGAATCCCAAAATGGCAAAGTATATATTTACCGAGAGAAACGGTATATATATCATTGACCTGCAAAAAACCGAAAAGAAAGTAGAGGAAGCCTACGAATTTATAAAAAATGTGGCTGCGGATGGAGGCACTGTTCTTTTCGTTGGTACCAAAAAACAGGCTCAGGACGCGATAAAAGAAGAGGCTGAAAGATGTGGTATGTATTATGTCAACCAGAGATGGCTTGGCGGTATGTTGACAAATTATAAGACGATAAAAACCCGTATTGATTATTTAAAACAGCTTGAGGCGATGGAGGAAGACGGAACATTTGACCTATTGCCAAAAAAAGAGGTCAATGCTCTAAAAAAAGAGAAGGAGAAGCTTGAGAAAAATCTCGGCGGTATAAAGAATATGCCTGGATTACCTACGGCGCTATTTGTGGTTGATCCGCGCAAGGAGCAGATAGCTGTTAAAGAAGCGAGGAGCCTTAATATACCTATTGTTGCTATTGTGGATACCAACTGTGATCCTGATGAGGTGGATTATCCGATCCCTGGTAATGACGACGCCATAAGAGCTATTAAATTGATAGCTCAAAAGATGGCTGATGCGGTGTTAGAAGGAAGACAGGGAGAGCAGATGACGCCTGAATCAGAAGAGCAAGAATGATAAAAATTGGAGGTATTTCAAATGGAGATAACTGCATCAATGGTTAAAGAGTTAAGAGAGCGCACAGGTGCCGGCATGATGGACTGTAAAAAGGCATTGACAGAAGCTAATGGTGACATGGACAAGGCCATTGAAATATTAAGAGAGAAAGGCCTTGCTGCTGCTGCTAAAAAAGCCGGCAGAATCGCTGCGGAAGGTATTATTGATTCGTACATCCATGGTGGCGGAAGGATTGGTGTACTTGTTGAAGTCAATTGCGAGACGGATTTTGTGGCCAGGACAGATGATTTTAAGAATTTTGTACACGATATAGCTATGCAGATAGCGGCAGCCAATCCTCAATATGTGAGCAAAGAAGATGTGCCAGTAGAAGTTGTAGAAAAAGAAAAAGAAATCTATAGAGCTCAGGCGAAAAATGAAGGAAAGCCTGATAAAGTGATAGAAAAGATGGTGGAAGGCCGGCTTGAAAAGTATTATAAAGAAGTTTGCTTATTGGAGCAGCCCTTTATAAGGGATGACAGCAAAACCATAAAGCAGCTCTTAAACGAATTGATAGCAAAGATCGGAGAGAACATAGTTATAAGAAGATTTGTTAGATTCGAATTAGGCGAGGGTATCGAAAAGAAAAAGTGCGATATAGTAGAGGAAGTAGCCCGAGCACTAAATTCGTGAAAAAGGGAACACCATGGTGTTCCCTTTTTCACGAATTTAAAAAGGATTTTTGTCGTTTATATAGAATATAATATACTGTTGAGGAGGGCTAAAATTGAAAAATCCGGTATATAATAGAGTTATACTTAAGATATCCGGGGAGGCATTGGCAGGAGATAAAGGTTTTGGTATAGATTTTGACACCGTAAACCAGATAGCCGATGAGATTGCGGAGGTAAAAAAGCTTAACGTAGACATAGGCGTGGTAGTAGGAGGAGGCAATATATGGAGAGGTAGAAGCGGCATAGGTATGGATAGATCCACTGCTGATCACATGGGTATGCTAGCTACGGTTATAAATGCTTTAGCCTTACAGGACTCTCTGGAAAAGAGAAATATTCCCACGAGAGTCCAGACAGCTATTGAAATGAGGGCTATAGCAGAACCATATATAAGGAGAAGGGCTATAAGGCACCTGGAAAAAGGCAGGGTGGTTATTTTTGCGGCAGGCATCGGGAGTCCTTTCTTTTCCACAGATACTACTGCTGCTCTGAGGGCAGCTGAGATAGATGCAGATGTTATATTGTTGGCAAAAAAGGTTGACGGTGTGTACGATAGCGATCCCAAGCTTAACAGCGATGCAAAAAAGTTTGACAAACTGACGTATAAAGATGTGTTGAATATGAGGCTGGGAGTAATGGATTCGACAGCTACATCATTGTGCATGGATAACAATATACCTATAATCGTATTTGATCTCACCCAGAAGGGAAATATTAAAAGGGCAATTCTAGGAGAAAATATAGGGACAGTGGTAAAGGAGTGATAAAATGTTAAAAGATGTATATTCGAAGGCTGAAAAAGGGATGAAGATAGTGGTGGAGAATTTTAAGAAAGAGCTCACATCTATCAGAACAGGGAGAGCTAATCCAGCTATTCTGGAAAGGGTAAAAGTAGATTACTATGGAACCAGTATGCCTGTCAATCAGCTGGCAACCATTACGGTTCCTGAGGCCAGGGTCTTGCTGGTTCAACCATGGGATGCTTCTGCCCTTAATTTGATTCAAAAGGCCATTCAGACATCGGATCTGGGTGTCAATCCGACCAATGATGGGAAGGTTATAAGGATAGTATTACCGGAATTAACTGAAGAGCGCAGAAAAGAAATGGTAAAGATGACTAATAAAATTGCAGAGAGCAGCAGGGTAGCTATAAGAAACATCCGCAGAGATGCAATGGATGAAGTAAAAAAGATGGAGAAAAATAAAGAAATATCTGAAGACGAGATGAAAAAGGGACAAGATGAAATACAAAAATTAACAGATAAATACATAAAACAGATAGATGAGATAGCTGCCAAAAAAGAAGCAGAAATCATGGAAGTATAAAACAGGTGATGTTGATGGATGAAATGATGGGCATAGATAAAAGCAAATTACCAAAGCACATCGCCATAATAATGGACGGTAATGGGCGATGGGCGCAAAAAAGAGGTATGCCCAGAACTGCGGGTCACAGAGCGGGTATAAAAACAGTAAAAAAAGTTATTGAGTTCTGTTCGCAGCTAGGGATTGAATATTTAACGCTATACGCTTTTTCCACGGAAAACTGGAAGCGCCCAGAAAAAGAAGTAAATGCTCTTTTTAAATTGTTGGTTTATTATTTGAGGCGCGAGATAGACGAGCTGGACGAAAATAATGTTAGATTGAATTTTATTGGCGATATATCATCTTTTGATAAGGACATAAGATCGGAGATAGACAGGGCGAAAACAGCGTTAGCGGATAATGACGGGCTTATCGTCAATCTAGCGTTAAATTACGGCGGGAGAGCTGAGATATTAAATGCCGTAAGGGGTATTGTCAGAGATATGAAAAAATTAAATATAACTGCAGATGAAATAGATGAAGCGTTGTTTTCTAAATACATTTATACTGCGGGGATGCCAGACCCCGATCTTTTAATACGGACGGGAGGAGAATACAGGGTAAGTAACTTTTTACTCTGGCAGATTGCTTATTCAGAACTGTGGTATACAGATGTATTATGGCCGGATTTTTCAGAAAAGGACTTATTGTCGGCAATTGCGAATTACCAGGATAGGAATAGGCGTTTTGGAGGATTATAATGTTAAAACAGAGGATTATAAGCGCTGTTATAGGAATACCTTTATTGATCATCGTTGGAATATACGGTGGGATACCATTGAAGATAGCTATGCTGCTGCTGGCGATTATTGCTTATTGGGAATTTAATAGAGCTAATAATAACGGCGTGGGTTTGAGCTATGTAGATTTAATCGGCTATTTATACATAATTGCTTTTTTTGTATTAGATAAAATAATAGCTTCGAGCATCTTAATATACGTTTATTTTATTATACTTATGGCGATTGCAATACTCAATAAGCAAAGCGCAAACAGTGTTTTTACCAGAGTTGCCGGTTTTATATATACTGTTATTCCATTTTTAATACTCCTGAAGATAAGGGATGTGGATATAAAGTATTTCTGGCTTGTGTTCATAATAGCATTTGCGACAGATACGTTTGCTTACTTTACAGGCAGATTTTTTGGGAGGCGTAAACTTTGTCCTGATGTAAGTCCAAATAAAACTGTTGCGGGCTTTATCGGTGGCACTTTAGGTTGCATCATCGTAGCGTATTTTTATATTTTGCTCTATCTACACAGTAAACATATTTTTTTGCTTATTGCGTTAATCGGATCTATCATATCTCAGTTAGGAGATTTGAGTGCGTCATATATTAAAAGAAATTGCAGGATTAAAGATTTTAGCAACATAATACCAGGTCATGGAGGCATATTGGACAGATTTGACAGCATATTGTATGTAAGTGTGATAATTTACATTTTCGTTGAACGCAATATAACATTTATGTAAAAGAGGTATAGTATGAAGAGAATTTTACTGCTGGGTTCAACAGGTTCTATAGGTACGCAGGCACTGGATGTGATAAGAAAGCATCCCGACCTGTTTAAAGTCGTTGGATTAGCGGCTTATAGTAATGGGGAATTGCTTGCAAGACAGGCCAATGAGTTCAGACCATCAATGATTGCGCTGACAAAAGGGATACATGACTTAAAAGACATGGTAAAATACCCCTGCGAGGTTATAACAGGGGAGGACGCAGCGGTGCGCCTTGTGGAAAGCTGTGATGCAGATATCGTATTAAATGCAATTGTAGGTGTGGCAGGGCTTTTGCCTACCATTTCTACGATAAAAGGTGGCACGACGCTGGCTTTGGCCAATAAAGAGTCAATGGTTACAGCAGGTGAGATAATCGTTAATTTGACAAGAGAAAAAGGTGTAGACATCTTACCGGTGGATAGTGAGCACTCGGCGATTTTTCAGTGCCTTCAAAAAAAGGGTGCACAAAAAGAGATCAGGAAAATCATCCTGACGGCATCGGGTGGCCCATTTAGGGATTATAGTTGCGATATGTTAAAAGATGTTACTGCTGAGCAAGCATTAAAACATCCTACCTGGAGTATGGGAAAGAAAATCACTGTAGATTCAGCAACACTTATGAATAAGGGCTTTGAGGTCATAGAAGCACACTGGTTTTTTGGTGTAAAATATAGAGATATTGAAGTCGTGATACACCCTGAGAGCATCGTACACTCCATGGTAGAATTTGTAGATGGTGCTGTTCTTGCCCAGATGGGGGTGCCGGATATGAGGCTTCCCATTCAATACGCCTTATCCTATCCTGAAAGAATTGAGGGATTGACCGAGCGTCTGAATTTATACGGGCTTTCTTTGACATTTAGAGAACCTGATACAAGAACATTTAGATGTCTGAAATTAGCTTATGATGCAGCAATTGCAGGAGGAACATATCCAGCGGTTTTAAATGCTGCTAACGAAATCTGCGTAGAGCTTTTTTTAAAGGGTATGATAAAATTTCTTGACATCCCGTTGCTCATAGAGAAAGCACTTGATGGTCATAAACCGATTTATAATCCTACTATTGAGGACATAATATATGTAGATTCGCAGACGCGAGATGCGGTAAAGAAGATGGTGGTGAATTAATTGATAATTATTTCAATAATAGTTTTAGGCGTCTTAATAATTTTTCATGAATTCGGACACTTTATAGTAGCTAAACTTTCAAATATTAAAGTGGAAGAGTTTTCTGTAGGTATGGGCCCGAAGTTGTTAGGGTTTAAAAAAGGTGAAACGGTTTATTCCATCAGGTTGTTCCCCATGGGCGGATACTGTAAAATGCTCGGGGAAGATGAATCGTCTGATGATACCAAGGCGTATTCCAATAAGTCAATCCCAGTAAGATTTGCGGTGCTAGCTGCGGGGCCGTTTATGAATTTCCTTCTGGCAGTATTAATATTTGTTATAATGGGATTTATCACTGTAACGCCTATACCGGTAGTTCAATCGGTAATTCCCGATTATCCGGCCGCTGCAGCCGGCATTATGCCTGGAGATGTTATACTAAAAGTGGGTGATTATAACATAAAAACATGGGAGGACCTTCAGGCGGCGGTAAGCAAAAGCGTTAACCGCCCGGTTTTACTGGAGGTTAAAAGAGGAGAAAGATTGCTCTATATAAAACTTACGCCTATATACGATGCAAAGAATAAAAAGCCGATGATAGGTATATCGCCCAAGGGGAAAATAGGTTATAATTACAAAGCTTCTTTGATAACGAATATAAAAAACAGCATAGTTCAGTCAGGCCATATAACCTGGATGATGTTGACATCTTTATTAGGGTTGATAACTGGTAGGGTATCTGTTAACGAATTTATGGGTCCTGTGGGGATAGTCAATGTGGTTGGAGAAGCGGCTAAATCTGGATTTTACAGTTTATTGGGTTTGACGTCCCTTATAAGTCTCAATTTGGCCATAATAAATCTCCTGCCCATACCGGCCCTTGACGGCAGCAGATTGATGTTCTTGATAATTGAAGCAATAAGGCGAAAGCCTATAGACAGAGAAAAAGAAGGTTTGGTCCATTTTATAGGATTTGTATTTCTCATTTTGTTTATGATCTTTATGACGTATAAGGATATACTCAGGTTAAGCAGGTGAGGGTGTTGAGTAAAAAAACCAGAGAGGTTAACATAGGCGGTGTCAGAATAGGAGGCGGGCAGCCTATTGCTGTTCAGTCCATGACCAATACGTATACAGCGGATATAGAAGCTACCTGTAAACAGATTGATAGATTGCAGGAGGCGGGTTGCCACATTGTGCGAGTTGCCGTACCCGATGAAAAATCTGCCGCAGCTATTGCCGAGATAAAAAAGAGGATAAATATACCTTTAGTAGCAGATATACACTTTGATTATAGGCTTGCAATAAAATCTATAGAGAGCGGGGCTGATAAAATAAGGATTAATCCGGGCAATATTGGGTCTGCCGATAGGGTAAAGGCAGTAGTTGATGCAGCAAAGGATCGCGGTATTCCTATACGTATAGGTGTAAATTCTGGTTCCATTGAAAAGGAGTTTTTAGAGAGATACGGCAGGACTCCGAGGGCCCTCGTGGAAAGTGCATTGAAGCATGTGCACCTTCTTGAGAAATTTGGATTTTATGACATTGTGCTTTCTTTAAAGGCTACTGATGTAAATACCACAATAGATGCTTATATGATGATATCGGAGCAGGTTGATTATCCGCTACATATAGGTATAACAGAAGCTGGTACCCCGTGGGCTGGTACAATAAAATCCTCTGTAGGTCTGGGGATTTTGCTATGGCAGGGTATTGGCGATACAATGAGGGTTTCGTTGACAGGGGATCCTGTGGAAGAGGTAAGGGTTGGTCATCAGATACTGAGGGCTCTTGGTCTTGAAAGAAGAGGGGTTGAATTAATATCATGCCCTACCTGTGGCAGATGTAATATAGATCTTATCAGCATTGCCAGCGAAGTAGAGAATAGATTGCAAAACGTGGATAAGGATATAAAAGTGGCTATTATGGGCTGTGCGGTCAATGGGCCGGGGGAAGCCCGCGATGCAGATATAGGTATTGCGGGAGGAAAGGGCTTTGGTGTATTATTTAAAAAAGGGGAGATAGTAAAGAAGGTACGCGAAGAAGATATTGTCGATGAGCTCATGAAGTATATAAATAATCTGTAAGGTGGATGAACATATGGTATCTATAATTATTCCAGCGTATAATGAGGAAAATACGATAGAAAATGTCTTGAAGGTGGTAGTGGAGTCCAATGCTGGTGATGAGGTAATCGTGGTAAGTGACGGTTCTACGGATAAAACAGCGGATATCGCCAGAAGGTATGCGAAAGTCATAGAGCTAGAGAGAAATCTTGGCAAAGGCGGCGCGGTTAAAAAAGGCGTGGAGGCAGCCCGCGGCGATATCATTCTGATGCTTGATGCTGATCTCATCGGTTTAACAAAAGAGCACATATTTGACCTGTTGCGACCGGTATTGGATGGAGAGGCCGATATGACCATAGGGCTTTTCTCTAGTGGCCGTTTTTCCACAGATTTTGCCCAGGTAGTGGCGCCGCAGCTATCAGGGCAAAGGGCTCTCAAGCGGTTTATTATCGAGGATATATCGGCATTGGATGCTACAAAATATGGCATTGAAATAGCGCTGACTAAATACGCTCGGCGCTCCAGGATAAAGGTGAAGAATGTATATTTAAAAAACCTCACCCATGTAATGAAAGAAGAAAAGCTGGGATTTATTCCAGGAGTAAAGGCCAGGATAAAAATGTACTGGGACATCATCAGGTGTATTTCTTCTCCATAGGGGAGGAACAAAAGATGATAAAGGGTGTAAGGTTTAATTTAGCTGATAGGGTGCTGGAAATTGATACAGATGGTTATGAAGACCCTGAGTTGCTAAAAGAAGATATAAAAAAGAGATTTCACTTTGTCAGGGAAATTGTTGTAAAAGCACCCAGGGTGTTATACAGCTCCCTGGATGAGTGTTTGAAATGCCAGTGGGGACAACTTTTAAATAAGCTACTTTATAAGTATCCCATTATGAAGGAGTTTATAAAGGGCGATTATAGGATCGTCGATGATAAGCTCCTCATTACCATCTGTAGTAGATTCGGGCTGGAGTTTGTAAAAAAGAAAGGCATAGATAAGTTCATATCTGCAGTGCTTTACAATTACACTGGAAGCCTTGTTAAAGTAGAATTTGAGTTAAACGAGTCAGAAGTTGTTTTAGATAATCCTGATATATTTGTTGAACTACCGAAAAAAGAGGAGAAAAAAGCGCAGCCCAAACAAACCGATGATATGCTTATTTTAGGTAAACCCATCAAAAATTCGCCAATTCCGATAAATCAAATAAGTGAAGAATACGATGAAGCGGTGATAGCCGGAAATATATTTGATATAGAGGAGCGGCCATTAAAAACCGGTAAGTCCTTATTGACGCTGAAGGTGACTGACTATACCGATTCTCTGTACGTCAAGATGTTTTTGGATGAAAAAAATATGCTGGTTAAAGAGAAGTTAAAAAAAGGCTGCTGGTATAAGTTTAAAGGGTTTATAAGATACGATAATTTTGTTCGAGATACCGTGATGATATGTAATGACGTAGAAATATTTGCATATAAAGAACGGGTGGATAACGCGGCTGAAAAAAGGGTAGAGCTTCACCTCCACACTAGAATGAGCTCCATGGATGGTGTAAATTCTGCCGAAGACCTTATAAAGAGGGCTGCACAGTGGG
Source organism: Caldanaerobius fijiensis DSM 17918 (assembly GCF_900129075.1). NCBI lineage: Bacteria > Bacillati > Bacillota > Clostridia > Thermoanaerobacterales > Thermoanaerobacteraceae > Caldanaerobius > Caldanaerobius fijiensis. Next base: position 21,217 of record NZ_FQVH01000008.1, on the reverse strand, counting down.
GCCATAAGGCTATCGCCATAACAGATCACGGTGTTGTGCAGGCGTATCCGGAAGCTGCTGATGCTGCTAAGAAATACGGTATAAAGGTGATTTACGGCATAGAAGCGTATATTTATGACGATGGCATTCCAGTGGTATATGGCTCTACAGATGATAGGACACTGGATTCTGAGTTTGTGGTTTTAGATATCGAGACCACGGGGCTAAATTCCAGAAAGGATTGCATAACAGAGATAGGGGCTGTTAAGATAAGGGGCAAAGAGATCGTAGATAGATTTTCAACTTTTGTCAATCCTGGTGTAAAAATTCCGGATAATATTGTAAAGCTCACAGGTATAACCGATGATATGGTAAAAGATGCTCCTTCGGTAGAGCAGGTGATGAAAGAATTTAAGGCTTTTGTAGGAAAAGCCGTTTTGGTGGCCCACAATGCTGAATTTGATATAACCTTTATAAAAGGCAAAGCGCAGATGTCGGGAATACAATTTGACAATCCTGTACTGGATACGCTGCAGCTGGCAAGGGGTATGTTTCCTGACTTAAAAAATCACAAATTGGATACTGTGGCAGAGTTCCTCAATGTAGATTTAAAAAACCATCATAGGGCGGTGGATGATGCTCAGGCTACAGCGGATATTTTTATAAAGTGTCTTAAGATATTGCAGGATAACGGGATAAGTACTCTAAAAGAGCTCAATGATTATTTTTTGGGTAAAGTAAACAATAAAAACGAAAGCTATCATGCGGTCATATTAGTTAAAAACATGGTAGGCCTGAGGAATCTGTATAAACTGGTTTCTAAGTCGCACCTGGAGCACTATTACAGGAAGCCTCGAATTCCCAAAAGCCTTTTGAATGAATATAGAGAAGGTTTGATCCTTGGGTCTGCCTGTGAAGCAGGAGAGTTATACAGGGGTATCATAAACGGGCTGGACGAGAAAAAACTCATGAGGATAGCCCAATTTTATGATTACCTGGAAATAATGCCTGTGGGCAACAACAAATTCATGGTAAAAAAACAGATAGTGCAAAGCGAAGATAATCTTAGGGAAATTAATAAGAAAATATACGAACTGGGTAAGAAGTTAAAGAAAATCGTCGTGGCAACAGGAGATGTGCATTTTTTAGATCCCCAGGATGAGGTGGCCAGAAGGATCCTGATGTACGGGTCTGGTTTTGACGATGCTGACGATCAAGCGCCCTTGTATTTTAAAACCACAGAGGAGATGCTGGAGGAATTCTCGTACCTTGGACCTGATATAGCGAAAGAGGTGGTAATAGAAAATACAAATAAGATAGCCGACATGGTAGAGGTTATAAAGCCCATACCCGATGAGACTTATACACCTAAGATCCCCGGTGCGGAAGAAGAGCTTTGGGAGATGGTGATGAAGAAAGCCCATCAGATTTATGGCGATCCGCTGCCGGAGATCGTGGAAAAACGGTTAAAGAGAGAGCTGGACTCTATAATAAACCACGGCTATGCGGTTTTGTATATTATAGCTCAGAGGCTTGTAAAAAAGTCTAATGATGACGGGTATCTGGTGGGTTCCAGGGGTTCGGTGGGGTCGTCCCTGGTGGCTACCATGAGCGGAATCACAGAAGTTAATCCATTGCCGCCGCATTATGTGTGTCCTCAGTGCAAGTACTCAGAATTTTTTACTGACGGCAGCGTGGGGTCAGGACCGGACTTGGAAGATAAGAATTGTCCGGTTTGTGGCACATTGTTAAAAAAAGATGGTTTTGATATACCTTTTGAGGTTTTTCTGGGCTTTGATGGAGATAAGGAGCCTGATATCGATCTCAATTTTTCAGGGGAATATCAGCCGATTGCCCATAAGTACACGGAGGAACTCTTTGGGAAAGGCCATGTTTTCAGGGCGGGTACGATTGGAACTCTGGCGGACAAGACAGCGTATGGTTTTGTCAAAAAGTACATCGATGAGCATAACTTAAAGGTACACGCTCCGGAAGTAGACAGATTGGTTCAGGCCTGTACGGGTGTAAAGCGCACTACAGGTCAACACCCTGGAGGGCTTATGGTAGTGCCTAAAGACAATGAGATTTACGAGTTTACACCTATCCAGCACCCTGCTGATGACAGCAGCTCGTCGGTTATTACCACCCATTTTGATTACCATTCATTGAGTGGGAGATTGCTGAAGCTGGATATATTGGGCCATGATGATCCCACTGTCATCAGGATGTTAGAGGATTTAACTGGTGTCGATGCGCGTTCCATTCCTTTAGACGATAAAGACACTATGAGGTTATTTACCTCTACAGAACCACTGGGGATAAAGCCAGAAGATATAGACTGCGAGGTAGGCACGCTGGCGTTGCCTGAGTTTGGCACGAAGTTTGTAAGGCAGATGCTTGTGGATACACAGCCCACTACTTTTGCTGAATTGATAAGGATAAGTGGACTGTCCCATGGCACCGATGTGTGGCTCAATAACGCTCAGGATTTGATAAGAGATGGAATAGCCACCTTGAAGGAGGTTATATGTACCAGAGACGACATTATGCTTTACCTTCTGCAAAAAGGAGTGGAACCCAAGCTGTCATTTAAGATCATGGAGAATGTCAGAAAGGGCAAGGGGTTGACCGATGAGGACATAGCAGCCATGAAAGCAAAAGATGTCCCCGATTGGTTTATTCAGTCTTGCCAGAAAATAAAGTATATGTTCCCCAAAGCCCATGCGGCAGCCTATGTCATGATGGCGTTCAGGATTGCTTATTTTAAAGTACACTATCCTAAGGAATTTTACGCTACGTATTTCACTGTGAGAGCAGACGATTTTGATGCAGATATTGTTGTAAAAGGAGAAGAGGAGATAAGGCGGGTTATAAGCCAGTTGAACAATAAAGGGAATGAGATGACGCCGAAAGAGAAGAATATGCTTACCATATTGGAAGTAGCGCTGGAGATGTATATGAGGGGGATAAAGCTCTATCCTGTGGATATATATGAATCCGATGCTGTAAAATTCATAGTAAAAGAAGATGGGCTTTTAGCACCGTTAAACTCACTGGCTGGCTTAGGATTAGCCGCTGCGCAAAACATCGTCAAAGCTCGAAGCGAGGGCAGATTTGTTTCGATAGAAGATTTACGCGAAAGAGCGAAATTGAGCAGAAATGTCATAGAGATATTGATGAAGCACGGTTGTTTAAAAGGCATGCCAGAAACCAGTCAACTGTCGTTGTTTGATAATATTTACAAATAGGTTGCTTCTGAAAAAATTCAACGGCATCGGCAAGTGACTTTGATGGGATGCGCTACGCCAATCTTTCACAAGGTCACTTGCCTCAGAATATTTTTTTCTCATATTTGCATTATTATAGAATACTTTTAGTGTGACAATATCATAGAATGGCAACAGGATTTGGCAGTAAACTATTGACATAAATATATTATTATGATAGACTAAAAGGTAATAAACATTAAACGTGTCAACATCCAAGCATTTTTACATCATCAGAGGTTGACGATAATTTTATACCATAAGAGGGTATCAAAAGCCCTCATATATAAGCGTTTTTTACTGGGGGTTTCAATCGGACCATTGTGGAATTGAAATGTAGCCACTTTTCTTTTTCTATCAGTTCAGGTTGTGGTTTCAATCGGACCATTGTGGAATTGAAATGAATGATCTGTTTGTAGTGCTTGGTTGGCCCTCTCAAGTTTCAATCGGACCATTGTGGAATTGAAATAAGAATCTCAAATGACAGAACAAGAGAAGCTACAGGCGTTTCAATCGGACCATTGTGGAATTGAAATTTGCGAAACTACACATAACCTTGCCATGCCATTACTGTTTCAATCGGACCATTGTGGAATTGAA
>NZ_FQVH01000008.1:0-17017 GCF_900129075.1 Caldanaerobius fijiensis DSM 17918 | reverse complement strand
TTCAATCGGACCATTGTGGAATTGAAATATGTTCAACCCTCCATGTCGCAATCGCATATGCTGAGTTTCAATCGGACCATTGTGGAATTGAAATGAATATACTCATCTGCTCAATCGTGTTCCCGAGTACATCGTTTCAATCGGACCATTGTGGAATTGAAATAATTCTCCTTCAAGAGTCTTTGATACTATCGTTTCTGTTTTAATCGGACCATTGTGGAATTGAAATCCCAGTTGCCGCATATGATGCCGTCCGATAGAATTTCAGTTTTAATCGGACCATTGTGGAATTGAAATGCCTTTAAAAGCATGTTGATTGCCCTTAAAGTATGTTCGTTTCAATCGGACCATTGTGGAATTGAAATTGGCTCAATTGTTCGTTTGTCAATAATCAATGAAAATGTCATAGTAAAAGGTCAATATTTATTCATCAAAAATGTCATAGCTAAAGAGAATATTTACTATAAAATAGCTATTAGATCATAATTATGCCATGGAAATTCAACATTAAAATCTAAACGTAGTTTACATTAATATGATATAGATACATATATAACCATTAATTAGCAAAAGACAATACCTCATCTAAGGCTTACAGCCTGGAAAAGTTTAGCTGCTTTATTCGGCGCGCCAAGGATAAAGCGAACAAGCTTCGCTTGTCCTTGACACACCTTTATTCAGCAGCTATTATAAAATTAAGCTGTAAGCCCAAAATCCTTAGCCTGGTTATCGCCAGGCACACGTGAAATTGTTCAGAGCCTCTAAAATCTCTCTGTCTGATTCCACGTACCAGTATGAAGGTGTCTTTTGCTGCTCCTGCTTCCAAGGATGGTCGGGAGTAGGAACCCGTATATCTATCTTGGGGCTTGTAAGAACGGTTATCTTAGCCCGAGGGGTAACGGGTGCTATTTTACCCTTTTCATCTACCAGCTGATAATACTGACCATCCAGAGAAAATACGCCGCCATTATCAACCGTTCTGGTCTTCTTAATGCAAAGTATATTGTCTAAATCGATATTGGAAGGCAGTTTTCTAAAGAGAGGAGATCTAGCATTTATGATGATTATGCCTAATTCGCTCATAGCCCTTTCAAACTGAGTTTGATTTACTGTTTTACCTTCTAACTGTTCTTCAATAGAAAGTTTGTCCTTATTAGGTGATACAAAAATAGTATGTCTATCAGTATAGAGACTTAAAGGTATACCATAGATTCACCTTGTTCTTTAACCCCCTTCTTAAGTCTAAAAATTTGACGTTCGCTTAGGTTCAAAGCCTGCGCAGCTTCCCTGATAGTCAATATTCCATCAATGATTTTATTGATAACGATTAATTTTTGTACTTCTCTTTTTGTCATACAATATCGTTCCTTTCTCATACTGACATTATTGCAGAATACTTTTAATATGACAATATCATAGAATAACAACACACAATGTTAAACTTAGGCTTGACGCGACTATAAAGATTTGTTATAATTTACATCGTAACATTAAAAGCAAGTAGAGTATGTACTCTCACCTTACGCCAATGGTTGTAAGGTCAATACGGTTTTAAGAAGCGTATTGATTGGTGGGTGAGAAGACCCGCTTTTTTTGTGTAAAAAACTGGGAGGTGTGTTTTTATTAATAACGATCTACAGGTTAATGAGGAAATTCGCGATAAAGAGGTCAGGCTGATAGATGTTGACGGGCAGCAAATTGGCATAATGTCTGCCAGGGATGCTCAGATTATAGCAAACAAAAGACAATTGGATCTGGTTAAAGTTGCCCCCAATGCAAATCCGCCGGTTTGCAAACTCATGGACTATGGTAAGTATAAATACCAGCAGACAAAAAAAGAAAAAGAGGCCCGTAAGAAGCAGAAGATCATAGAGGTAAAAGAAATTAGGATGACACCGGGTATTGAAGATCACGATTTTAATGTAAAAGTAAAAAGTGCTCAGAAGTTTTTAAAAGATGGCAATAAAGTGAAGGTCACAATACGATTTAGGGGCCGCGAGATGAATTATACGGACATTGCCAATGACCTCTTGAACAGGTTTGCCGAAGTGCTGAAGGATGATGGCATAGTTGAAAAAAAACCTGTAATCGATAACAAGAACATGTTCATGATAATTTCGCCAAAGGAATAAGGAGGATTTTAAGATGCCGAAAATGAAGACAAACCGTTCCGCCGCTAAGAGGTTTAGATTTACAGGGAGCGGCAAGATTAAAAGAGCAAAAGCGTATAAAAGCCATTTACTTACAAAGAAAGATGCAAAGCGCAAGAGGAATTTGCGTAAAAACACCATTGTTAGTGGATCTGATTTCAAAAAGGTCAGAAGATTGTTGCCTTATGCTGAATAGGAGGTATTGACATGAGAGTAAAAGGTGGAATTGTAACGAGAAGAAGACATAAGAAGATTTTAAAGCTTGCGAAAGGCTACTTTGGAGCAAAGAGCAAGCTATATAGAGTTGCCAATCAGGCTGTCATGAAATCGCTGCAGTATGCTTATATCGGGCGCAAGCAAAAGAAGAGAAATTTCAGGCGGTTATGGATAATGAGGATAAATGCAGCTGCCCGCCTCAATGGTTTGACATATAATAGATTTATGAACGGCTTAAAGCTTGCAGGCGTTGAGATTAACAGAAAGATGCTGGCAGACCTGGCTGTTAATGACAGTAAGGCATTCTCTCAGTTGGCAGAAGTTGCAAAGCAAAAATTAAATGCGTAAATAATAATTAATCGAGAAGGCCCTTGAGGCCTTCTTCTGTATAAAGAAGGTGATTACTATTAAGGTGAAATTAGCGCCAACTCAGGTACTTGTTTTAGGATTTGCTGCTGTCATATTGATTGGGGCCTTGCTGCTGACATTGCCTATAGCTACTAAGAGCGGAGAAAGTGCGGGCTTTTTGACGGCATTATTTACAGCTACATCGGCTGTCTGTGTTACAGGTCTTGTAGTGGTAGATACGGGTACTTATTGGTCTACCTTTGGTCAGGTAGTCATAATGCTATTGATACAGATAGGTGGCCTTGGAATCATGGCTATGTCAACGCTTTTTGCCTTGATTCTGGGCAGAAAAATAACCTTTAAAGAGAGGCTTGTCATGCAGGAGGCTTTTAATGTAAATAGCCTCGAAGGTATAGTTAAATTTGCTAAATATATACTTATAGTAACCTTCTTGTTTGAAAGCACAGGTGCCGTTATTTTAAGTTTGAGGTTTTTGCCCCAGATGGGATTAAAGAAGGCTGTATATTACGGCTTATTCCATTCTATATCTGCGTTCAATAATGCAGGTTTTGATCTTATGGGTAATTTTAATAGTTTGACAGGGTATGTTTCGGATTGGGTTGTAAACCTTGTGATAATGGGTTTGATAATCTTTGGAGGTTTGGGCTTTTACGTCCTTCTGGATATATATCAGCAGAAACATTTGCATGAATGCACTTTGCATACAAGACTTGTGATAACAATTACGTTCTTCTTAATAGTTGTCGGTGCACTGCTCATATTTTTATTGGAGTACAACAACCCAAAGACTTTAAAGCCGTTAGATTTTTCAACAAAGATATTGGCGTCGCTGTTTCAATCTGTTACCCCAAGAACGGCGGGCTTTAACACCTTATCGCTTCCGGATATGACGACGGCGTCTAAATTTCTGACCATCATACTCATGTTTATAGGGGCTTCTCCTGCTGGAACTGGAGGCGGTATCAAGACGACCACTTTTGGAGTTATCCTCTTTACGGTTCTCTCTGTTATAAAAGGCAATGATGAAACTGTGACTTTTAAGCGGACTATCCCAAGGTCTATTGTGTACAGGTCAATAGCCATTGCGTTTATAAGCATCTGCATTGTTTTGTCTGTTACGATGGTTTTATCTGTGACTGAGGCATCAAATTTTTTAACCGAGTTATATGAGGTGACCTCTGCTTTTGGAACCGTCGGCCTTTCCCTGGGGTTGACTCCAAAGTTGACTGTGATTGGCAGGATTGTTATAATACTTACAATGTATAGTGGAAGAGTTGGTCCGCTTACACTGGCGATGGCGTTGGCTCAGAGGCAGAAGAAAAACAAAGCTATAATGAAATTTGCTGACGAAAAAGTGATGGTAGGGTAAAAAAACGAGGTGGAGTGGTATGAAACAGTTTGTTGTTATTGGATTGGGGAGCTTTGGGGTAAGCGTAGCCAGATCCCTTTATGAGATGGGCAATGACGTGCTCGCTATAGATAAAGATGAGGAGCTGGTTCAGTCTATATCTGATTCAGTGACTCACGCTGTTCAGGCTGACGCTACCGATGAAAACGTGCTTAAATCATTGGGTGTCAAAAATTTTGATGTAGCCGTGGTGACCATAGGGAGCGATATGCAATCGAGCACTATGGTGACGATGCTGGTCAAAGATCTGGGGGTAAAATATGTCATAGCTAAGGCTCATAATGAATTGCACGCCAGGGTTCTTTACAGGGTTGGAGCTGACAGGGTGGTTATGCCCGAAAAAGAAATGGGCATAAGGGTTGCCCGCAGTATTGTCTCTACGAATTTATTGGATTTTATAGAGCTATCGAAGGAATACAGCATTATAGAGATTATTCCACTAGATGAATGGGTACAAAAGAGCTTACAGGAGATAAATATGAGAAAGAGATATGGTTTAAATGTCATAGCGGCAAAGAAAATGGGAGAAGAAATAGTGGTATCACCAGGTGCAGATTATATAATAGAGGACGGAGATATTCTGGTGGTATGTGGAAAGAATGCGGATATAAAGAAATTGGAGAAAAGGATTTGAAGACGCAATGGTGATTACAAGTCTTGACAACCCTGTGGTTAAATTGACTATGAGCCTGAAACAAAAGAAATATCGTCAACAACTGAAAAAATATACGATAGAGGGAATAAAATTGGTAGAGGAAGCGCTGAAAAGTAATGCTCCGGTTGAGTACATTCTTACCGTTGACGAGAAGACTTATTATAGCGGCATTAAAACATATGTCGTAAGCGAAAAGGTCTTGAGCAAGCTCAGTGAAGTAGAGTCACCTCAGGGTATAATGGCTGTGGTTAACATGGAAGAACATGGATTGAACGATATAATAAAAGGGGAAAATAATCTTATAGTAGTCTTAGACGGGCTTCAGGATCCAGGCAATATAGGCACTATTATAAGGACAGCCGATGCTATGGGCGTGAGCGGCATAATCGCTGTAAAGGGTACGGGTGACATATACAATTCAAAAGCTATAAGGGCATCTATGGGCAGTATTTTCCACATTCCCGTGGTTTATATAGACGATCTATTGTCAGCATATGATTTTCTTAAAAAAAGGGGTATAAGAGTTATAGCTACCAGCTTAAATGGCGATATGTATCCGTACGATATAAATTTTATGAATAGCGCCGTGGTATTTGGCAATGAGGGCAATGGGATCAGCAGTATCAGCGAATCACAGGCCGACCATCTGGTGAAGATACCCATGGTCGGATTGGCTGAATCGCTAAATGTGGCGGCATCTGCTGCTGTTATCTTATACGAAGCTTTAAGGCAGAGGAAAAAAGGAGGTTTGTGCGGTGAGAGAAAAGCTTGAGAGCATGAAGTCTCAGGTTACTGAAGAGATTGCAAAGGCGGTGCATCTTGACGATCTGGAAAAAATCAGGATAAAATATATGGGCAAAAAAGGTTTGCTGACAGAGGTTTTGAAAGGCATGGGAAAGCTGCCTCCTGAAGAAAGACCTGTTATGGGTCAGATAGCCAACCAATTGAGGGATTATATAGAGGAGATACTGACTAAGGCGAGAGAGGATATCTCAAAGAGAGAAAAGGAAGCTAGATTACAGAGAGAAAAAATCGATGTGACCATGCCTGGTAAGATTAGGACGATAGGTAAGAGACATCCCCTGACATCTACTCTGGACCAGATAAAGGATATATTTTTAGGTATGGGATTTGATATCGTGGACAGCCCTGAAGATGGACCGGAGGTTGAACTGGATTACTATAATTTTGAAGCCCTTAATATACCTAAAAACCACCCATCGCGAGATATACAGGATAGCTTTTACATAAATGAAGACATTGTCTTGAGAAGCCAGACGTCCCCTGTGCAGATAAGGACGATGGAAAAACATAAGCCACCTATAAGGGTCATTGTGCCCGGGAGAGTTTATAGATCTGATGAGGTTGATGCTACTCATTCGCCTATTTTCCATCAGATAGAAGGGCTTGTGGTGGATAAGCATGTGACAATGGGTGATTTAAAAGGGGTGTTAGGCGTTTTTGCCAGAGAGTTTTTTGGTCCAAATACCAAGACTAAATTCAGGCCGAGCTATTTCCCGTTTACAGAGCCCAGTGCGGAAGTGGATGTGACATGTTTTGTCTGCGGAGGGAAGGGTTGCAGGGTTTGCGGCAATACCGGTTGGATTGAGATACTTGGTGCGGGGATGGTACATCCAAAGGTCCTGGCCATGGCAGGGGTAGATCCCGAAGTATATAGCGGTTTTGCATTCGGTATGGGACTCGATAGAATAGCCATGTTAAAGTATGGAATCGACGACATGAGGCTGTTGTTTGAAAATGATATGAGATTTATAGAACAATTTTAAACAGGAGGTGATGATATGCTGGTGTCGATGAATTGGTTAAGGGATTATGTGGATATAAGCGAGGAAATGGATGTAAAAGAGATCGTAGAGAAGTTTACCATGTCGGGTTCAAAAGTAGAGACGTATAAGGTATTGGGCGAAGACATAGAGGGTGTAGTTATAGGGCGCATTGTAGACATAAAGAAGCACCCTTCAGCTGATAAGCTTTTAATATGCCTTGTTGATGTGAAAGATGAGCTTTTGCAGATAATCACAGGAGCTACCAACGTCTTTGTGGGTGCATACGTTCCGGTAGCTAAAATAGGCGCTACTCTGCCTAATGGCATAAAGATAAGAAAGCAGAAGTTAAGGGGCGAGGAATCCTTTGGCATGTTGTGCTCCGCAGAGGAGCTGGGCATAGACGAACAGTATGTTTCAGGTGAGTCCAGAGGAGGTATATACATACTGCCTGAGCTGCCCCTGGGTATGGATGCTAAGGCTGCGCTGGGGCTTGATGACGTAGTTATAGATTTTGAGCTTACACATAATAGGTCTGATTGCATGAGCATGGTGGGAATGGCCAGAGAAGCGGTAGCGGTCTTTGACAGCCAGCTGCGCCCTCCTGTTATTGAGGTGAAAGAGGTTGATGAAGCGGCGGCTGCCTACGCCGATGTAGAGATTATCGCTGATGATCTCTGTTCAAGGTACGTGGCAAGAATTGTGAAAAACATAAAGATAGGTCCTTCACCTATGTGGATGCAGCAGAGGCTTATCAAGTCGGGTGTGAGGCCTATAAATAACATCGTGGATGTCACAAATTATGTGATGTTGGAGCTGGGACAGCCTCTTCATGCCTTTGATCTGGAAAAAGTAAGAGGCAGGAAGATTATAGTAAGGCGGGCTAAAAAGGGAGAGACGATAGAAACTATTGACCATCGTTTGAGAGAGCTGGATGATAGTATGCTGGTGATAGCTGATGCCGAAAGACCTGTGGCTATAGCAGGCGTGATGGGTGGCCTGGATACGGAGATCACTGATGATACTAAAATGATACTCATAGAATCAGCCAACTTTAACGGCAGCAGTGTAAGGCAGACCTCCAGAAAACTGGGGTTGAGAAGCGAGGCGTCTTCCAGATTTGAAAGGGGAATAGATCCTAATCTCGCGATGGATGCTGTCAATAGGGCAGCACAGCTGATACAGGAAATCGGTGCAGGAGAGGTGCTCAAAGGGACTATAGATGTCTATAAAAAAGCAGTGGAGCCGTGGAATATAGCTGTAAGGCCACAGCGGATAAATCAGCTGCTCGGAACAGAGTTGACTGCGGAATACATGATCAGCTTACTGGAAAAGTTGGGCTTGAAATGCGCGATAAAAGATGGGATTATTGATGTGACCGTGCCTACATACAGGCAAGACTTAAAAATGGAAGCAGATATTGCTGAGGAGATAGCCAGGCTACACGGCTATGACAATATAGCTGAATCGCTTCTGGATAGGTCCACGACCAGGGTGGGATTAAAGACCTATGAGCAGAAGCTTGAGGATATGACAAGAGATGTGATGGGAGCTTGCGGGTTAAACGAGGTTATCACGTATTCTTTTGTAAGTCCTAAAGTTTTCGACAATATACTTTTAACCGCAGAAGATCCCAGGAGAAACGCCATAGTGATTGCCAATCCTCTTGGAGAAGAGTATAGCGTAATGAGGACTACCATGCTTCCATCCATGCTGGATGTTTTGTCCATGAACATGAACAGACAGATAGAAAAGGCTGGTGCCTATGAGATAGGAAGGGTTTACCTGCCCAAAGCATTGCCTCTCAAGGAATTGCCTGTTGAAGTGAGAATGTTGTCTATTGGGATGTACGGCGATGGAGTAGATTTTTATGACATAAAGGGCATTGTAGAGACGTATTTTAATCTGTGCAACATCAGGGCGCAATTTAGAGCGGCAAATGATCCTACCTTCCATCCCGGTAGAAGTGCAGAGATTTTCATCAACGGCCAAAAGGTGGGCATAATTGGCGAAGTGCACCCCGATGTGGCAGAGATATACCATTTGAATAAAAGGGTATATCTAGGAGAAATTAATTTGAACATGGTCTTTAAAGAGGCCAATATGGCTAAAACATACAGGCCGTTGCCAAAGTTTCCTGCTGTTACAAGGGATCTGGCTATCATCGTATCAGACGAAGTGCCAGTGGCAGAGATAGAAGAGGTTATCCATAGAAGTGGTGGAGAGCTGGTAGAACGTGTAACACTGTTTGATGTTTACAGGGGCGATCCTGTGCCAGCGGGCCACAAAAGCGTGGCGTTTTCAATAGTGTTCAGGTCCAGGGAGAGGACCCTTGTAGATCAGGAGGTCAATGAGGTTTTTGATAAAATAGTGGAGGAATTAAATAGAGAGTTTGGAGCAAGGTTAAGATGAGGGCGATGTACGAGATACCGAAGTTCATAGTGGATATATGTAAAGAATTTAAAGCCAATGGTTACGAGGCTTATGTAGTAGGAGGAGCTTTAAGAGATCTCCTGCTGGGCAAGGAGAGCAATGATTGGGATATAACGACAAATGCTTTGCCGGAAGAGATGTCGCGAATTTTTCGCGGCATTATTCCGTATGGCGATTTTGGTACCATGTTGCTCATAAGAAATGGGGTTAAGATAGAGATAACCCCATTTCGAAACGATGCTCCCGGGCGTAAGCCTACGTATAAAATGGGTGGCACTATCTATACAGACCTGTCCAGAAGGGATTTTACCATCAATTCTATGGCATACGATCCTATAGACGATGTATTTATAGATCCATATAAAGGCCTGGAGGATTTAAAGAACCGCATTATCAGGTGCACAGGTTCTACCAGGCGCATATGGGAAGATCCTCTGAGGGCGATAAGGGCAGCCAGGTTTCAGGCCCAGCTGGGCTTTAGCATAGAAAATTCTACGTATTACGCACTGGTAGCCCATAAACAGGAACTTTCTACTATTTCAAAAGAAAGGATAAGGGATGAGCTTAACAAGCTTTTGCTAAGCCCATATGCCAGGGACGGCCTGTATACCCTTGTAATAACGGGACTTATGGAGTATATAATACCCGAACTTATGGATGGCATGGGTTTAGAACAGATTGGAAGCCATGTCTATGATGTACTGGAACACAATCTGGTGGCATGTATTATGGCACCACCTGTGTTGCATATAAGGCTGGCAGCGCTTTTACACGATATAGGAAAACCGTATACAGTTTTTGAAGATGAAAGCGGACGCCATTTTTATGGGCATGAGTATAAATCTACCGAGATTGCCAGCAAGGTTTTGCGCAGGCTTAAGTATCCTAATGATATCATCAATAAGGTGTTGCTTCTAGTCAAGAATCATATGTTTACTTATAATCATCAATCTACCCTCTCGGCAGCCAGGAGACTTGTGGCTAAATTGGGATGGGATGGGGTATACGACCTCATCGAATTGAGAAAAGCCGACAGGATGGCGGGAGGAGCAAAGGTGCTCCTGGGCAAAAGCCTTGAAAAGCTTATAAAAGATCTGGAGGTTATTAAGAACCAGGAGAATGCCTTTACAGTGAAAGATCTAAAAATTGATGGCAACGACCTTAAAGCGAGATTTGGCTTAAAAGAAGGTCCTATTATAGGACAGGTGTTAAAGTATCTTCTGGAGATAGTCCTTGATCACCCCGAAAAGAATCGATATGGTGATTTGATAATGCTGGCGCGGGAATACTTAAAAAGTAAAGAAGGCTTGCAGGAAAAGCAAAGCAATTAGAGAATTATATTTAATGGGGAAGAATAAATAAAGGCAAGGCTATAAGCTTTAAGGTGGTGTTGTTTATGGGAGAGGAGACCAAAAAGACGGTTGTAAAGATAAATGGACATGAGTACGTGATGAAAGGAACTGTTCCTGAAGAATATATGCATAAATTGGCCCTTTATGTGGACAAAAAGATTGCAGAAGTCAGTGAACATAATAAAAAATTGAGCACAGTTATGGTATATATCCTGACGGCTATAAATATCGCTGATGAACTGGAGAGGGAAAAACGGGAAAAAGAGATGCTATCAGCACAATTAAGCGAATTACAAAATAAAGTCATGTCATTGGTTCAGGAAAATCAGAGATTGAAAGAAGAATTGGAAAAAAGCCGCAATGAGCTGGATGAATTCATAAATACCTTTGACAACCAAAACAGCAAAATACGAAAACTGAAGTGAGATGATCAAATGCGTGTAGAATTGTTAGCACCTGCAGGAAGTTGGGATGCGTTGGTTGCAGCAGTGCAAAATGGCGCTGATGCAGTATACGCAGGTGGAACTGCTTTTAGTGCAAGAGCATATGCTCAAAATTTTGATAGGGATACGTTAAAAAAAGCCATAGATTACTGCCATCTCTATGGCAAAAAGCTATATATGACGGTAAACACCTTGGTAGATGATGGCGAACTTAAAGAGATGGTATCATATGCTGCCGATGCTTATAAAATGGGAGTAGACGCCTTTATAGTACAGGATCTGGGTGCCGCAAAGGTGATGATAGATATGGGATTACCCGTCCACGCCAGCACCCAGATGACTGTACACAATACAGAAGGCGTCAAATTTTTGCACCGCATGGGATTTAAACGGGTTGTGCTGGCAAGGGAGCTGACTCTTGATGAGATAAGGAATATAACGGCGAATACCCCTATGGAAATAGAGGTATTTGTGCACGGTGCTCTTTGCGTATCCTACTCTGGTCAATGTCTTTTGAGCAGTCTGATAGGTGGGCGCAGCGGAAATAGAGGAAGGTGTGCGCAACCATGCAGGAAGCTGTATCAGTTGGTTTATGGCGGTAAGGCCATAGGAGATGCTCGCTACCTTTTGAGCATGAAGGATTTAAATACCATAGATTGGCTGAAGGATATCGTCAACGCAGGAGTAGCTTCCCTTAAGGTAGAGGGGAGGATGAAAAGACCTGAGTATGTGGCTACGGTTATACGCGCTTACAGGTCAGCTCTGGATGGTATGCTTTCAGAACAAGATCGTCGGGATTTAGAGGCCATTTTCAACAGGAAATTTACTCGGGGTTATATCCTGGGCGAGAATCCAGAAGATGTGGTAAACCCTGAAAGCCCGAAAAACCGCGGCGTATATGTAGGCAGGCTTTTGAGTGTCAAAAAAGGCATAGGCAGTTTTGACTTTGACGTGACAGTATCTGTAGGCGACGGCATAATGATAGGTGATACCGGATTTACGATATCGGCGATTTTTAAAAACGGCAAGAAGGTTGATAAAGCCGATGGCCGCGTAGAAATTCCTGTAAAAGACGTAAAGCCGGGAGATGTATACAGGACATTTGATGCCAGGCTTATTGACAGAGCTAGAAAATCATATGAGGATATTTATGGACAGAAGATAAGCGTTAAAGCCCGCGCGGAGATCAGATTGAATCAGCCGATGAAGCTTGTGGTATGGGATGGGAAAAATACTGTTGAAGTGAAGGGCTTTGTAGATGTTGAAAAGGCTGTTAAAAAGCCCCTTGAACCCGTCAGAGTAAAAGAGCAAATACAAAAAACCGGCAGTACGCCATATGCCATAAGCTGCGTAGATGTGGATATGGATGAGGGTGTCATATTGCCCATAAGTGAGATAAACAGTGTGAGACGAAGAGCTCTTGATGAATTGACGTTGGCCAGGTGCTTTACAGGGCAGAGAACCTTGAAGGAGCCTGAGTACCGGGTAAATCCGGTGCCGGTGGAAGATAGGGTTAAGCTCTACGCAAAGGTAAAAATTGTTCAGGATGCAGAGAAAGCCGTTGAAGCAGGGATAGATGGGATATACTTTCAGTCTATGGACGCGGAAGAAATGATTAAGGTGTTGGATATGTGTGTATCAAAAGGCGTGGAATTTGCCTGGGCTTTACCTTACATTACCAGGAATGAACTTTTGAAGGATATTATGGATACGGCGAAAAAGCTTGCTCATCAGGGCGTTAAAAGAGCGGTTATATCGAATATGGGGCTTGTTCAGCCATTAAAGAGTGAGGGTTTTATACTGGATGGCGATTATACGCTTAATGTATTTAATTCCCAGACGGCTTATGTTTTAAGGCAGCAGGGTGTTGATGTGATTACCTTATCGCCTGAGCTCAAGCTGTCTCAGATAAGAGAGATTGCATATCGCGTGGGTGGAAAGCTTATGGTCATAACCCATGGCTATATACCGGCTATGATAACGCCTTACAATCCGGTAAAAAAAGTATTGGATCAAGGTATTTGGGGCCTGAGGGATCAAACTGGGGCTGTTTTTCCTGTAGAGACTGAGGGTCGCCCGGATGGATTAAATGGAGAAAATTATACCATTATATACAATTCCAGGCCTCTGTTTATGGCTGATAAGATAGATGACGTATTGCGCACAGGCGTCAAAAATCTAAGGTTGGATTTTCCTATTAAGGGCAGCAACGTATATGATGTGGTAAGGTGTTACAGGTCGTGCCTGGATGGTGATTTTAAATGTGCGGATATTATAAAAAGGAAGATTTTGGATTTTACCAGAGGGCATTTTTATAAAGGGGTGGAATAACTATTGGTAAGCGAAAAAACACTCAGGATGCTGGAATACGACAGGGTGATAGACAGGTTGAAAGAGTGTACGGCCAGCGAAATGGGCAGGGAAATGGCTGAAAAGCTCATCCCTACGTCAGATATTGACAGGGTTAAAACATATCTTAGGGAGACCACCGAAGCTAAAAACCTTATTTACAGGAAAGGAAGTATATCGCTGGAAGGCCTTGTAGATATCAAAAATTCTGTTAGAAGGGCAGAAATGGGCGGGGTATTGTCTATGGGTGAGCTCCTTAAGATAGCTCAGTGCCTAAAAATTGCTGAAAAGGTCAAGTCCTATCTAGGGGATGAAGATGACGATTTGGTACTATTAAAAGATTATATAAACGGGTTAAAAGTTAATCGAACGCTACACGACAGCATTACAAGGGCTATCATTTCCGAAGAAGAGATGGCAGATACGGCAAGTCCAGCCCTTTATAATATCAGAAAGCAGATTATCAATATGAATGAAAAGATAAGGGAAAAGCTCAACTCATACATTTCCTCGCCCAATTACCAGAAGATGTTGCAGGACAATATCATAACTATGAGGGGTAACAGATATGTATTGCCTGTTAAACAGGAATACAGGAATGCCATTCCCGGGATTATACACGATCAGTCCAGCAGCGGTGCAACACTTTTTATCGAACCCATGGCTATAGTGGAGGCAAACAATGATATTAATCAGCTGAGATTAAAAGAGCGGGACGAGATAGAGAGGATTTTAATGGAGCTTTCTGACATGGTAGCAGCCAATGCGGATATGTTGCGGTCAAATCAGGATATTCTCGCAAAGCTTGATTTTATATTTGCAAAAGCTTTATTAAGCTTTAAGATGAATGGAGTAGAACCTGTGCTCAATAATTCCAGGTATATAAACTTAAAAGGAGCAAGACATCCTTTAATAGACGCTGATGTAGTCGTCCCTATAGATATATATGTGGGAGACCAGTTTACAACCCTCATTATAACAGGTCCAAATACAGGTGGTAAGACGGTTACTCTTAAAACGGTAGGGCTGCTGACGCTTATGGCCCAGGCAGGATTGCACATAAGCGCCGATGAAGGTACGACTATAGCCGTTTTTGACAGAATATTTGCCGACATCGGCGATGAGCAGAGTATAGAACAGAGCTTGAGCACGTTCTCAGCTCATATGACCAATATTGTTGAGATACTAAAAAATGTAAACAGCAATTCCCTTGTGCTATTTGATGAATTAGGAGCGGGTACAGATCCAGCGGAAGGGGCCTCATTGGCCATGGCTATACTGGATAGGGTAAGCAGCATAGGGGCTATAACCATAGCTACGACCCATTACAGCGAACTAAAGGCATACGCCTTGACCAAGGAGTTTGCGGAGAACGCTTCTGTAGAGTTTGACGTGGAGACGTTGAGGCCAACCTACAGGTTGTTAATAGGGGTTCCAGGCAAGAGTAATGCCTATGAGATATCCCGCAGGTTGGGGCTTGATGAGAGCATCATAGAACATGCCAGAGGGTTTTTGACCGATGAGAACATAAAATTTGAAGATCTAGTGATAGACCTTGAGAATAAACGCAACATGGCAGAAAAAGAGCGGAAAGAAGCTGAAGCTTTAAGGATACAGCTGGATAACCTTAAGAGGGAATATGAAGAGAAAATACGGGAACTAAAATTAGAATACAAAAAGAAATTGGATGAAGCCAGGCGTGAAGCGTCGAATTTGCTCATAGATGTCCGCAGAGAAGCCGATTTATTGCTAAAAGATTTGAGAAAAGAAATGAAAGAAGGGGATTTGCGCCAGCGCATAAAAGAGATAGAAACAGCTAAGGAGAAGATAAACAGGATGCTGGGTATGGTGCTTCCAGAGGATGAGGAACAGGAACAATACGCAGACGCCCGGCCGGAGGATATAAAACCAGGGGATGAGGTTTTGGTGATCAGCTTAAACAACCGTGGTGTGGTGCAATCGGTCAATGGGGATGAGGTGTTGGTACAGCTGGGAATAATGAAAGTAAATGTGCCTATTAGCGATATAAAGAAACAGAAGCCGGCGAAGGCTATGTCAAAAAAGTCTGGCATAGGTAAGATGGTAGCGCAGAAGTCTATGTATATTTCATCGAGTATAGATTTAAGGGGTAAAAATCTTGAAGAAGCGTTAATGGAGCTGGATAAATATATTGATGACGCATATCTGGCCAATTTAAGCACGGTAACAGTAATTCACGGCATTGGAACAGGGGTTTTAAAAAACGGCATAAGGCAGTATTTGAAAAGTAACGGCCACGTACAATCTTTCCGCCCGGGTAGGTACGGTGAGGGTGGAGATGGTGTAACCATTGTAGAATTGAAATCGAGGTGATAGTATGATAATCGTAAGCGCATGTCTGGCTGGACTCAATACGAGATATGACGGCAAGGCATCAATTGATGAAGAGGTATATAGACTTGTAAAAGAAGGAAAAGCTATACCTGTGTGTCCTGAACAACTGGGTGGCCTGGCTACTCCCAGGTTGCCTTCTGAAATACGCGGTGGTGCGGGAAGTGATGTATTAGAGGGCCGTGCAGTGGTTGTAAATGCAAAAGGCGAGGATGTGACAGAGAATTATTTAAGAGGGGCTTATGAGGTATTAAAATTAGCCAGGCAGGTAGGAGCGGAAAAAGTTATATTAAAAGCCAGAAGTCCTTCCTGTGGCTTGGGATGCATTTATGACGGTACTTTTTCAAGAAAACTGGTTGAAGGCAACGGAGTCACAGCAGAGTTGCTCAAAAGAGAGGGCTTGTTAGTTGAAGTAAGAGGCTAAACACCTCTTTTTATTTTTTGCATGAACCAGCTTTCGATTGTACTGCTCCAATTCATTTCGGACTTTTTTGAGGAACCAAGCGGGCAGGAAGATTACCTGAGCATTTACGGGTGAAGTTATAGAAAGCGAGATAATGGACAGGATACGGGAAGACGAGCAGTTAAAGGAGAAATTAATAAGTGCAATGATGCAGGCATGTCAGGGAGAAGGCTGTACGGAACTGTACGGATATTTGCTGGAGCAGTACATAGATGAAGTGGTCGACAACATAACCGATATTTTGTACGAAATAGATGGCGAGCGGTTTTACGATGCATATGCGCATGGCTGCCAAATGTTAGGGATAGTGGAACGCAGGGACAGCGATATGATATTCAGGTGTGATACGGATACGGGAAAGATTGCCGTTCATATAGAGTTTCAGTCCGAAAACGACAAAATGATGCCGTGTAGGATGCTGCGATACGCATTGGAGATAATGGAGAAGCACAGACTTAAGCCGTATCAGGTGGTACTGTATATAGGCAAGGATAAAGCTAAAATGGATAACGGGATTAACTATACGATGGGGGACAACAAACTCGATTACAGGTATAAGATAATAGACATAGGTGAAATCAAATTTTCAGATATAGCGGAAACGAACTACTTTGATTTATATTCACTTTTGCCGATAGTTGATAGAAAGAGAAGGGTCGAAGCAGAAGAGAAGTATCTCAAGATGTGCGTGGACTTAATCAAAGATGCACCTGTGGACATAGATAGAAAGAGGTCTATAGCGTTTAGGAAGGACCGGCGGGAATCCTCTCCAATTCATTGTAGAGATGAAAGCCGGAATTCAGCGGGTAAAGGGAATATGTGCTAAAATATAAGCAGGAAGGAGGTGATCATGTGAGCGAACATACAAAAAGTGTATTTTTGTATGGAAAACCTACAAGAATTAAATTGGACGAGCTTCTAAAAATTCAAAAACTATATACCCAGCTTATTAATACTTATATCGAATTACTGTTGAACAATAGAAATTTGTATTTATCAATCTTCCTTAATGATAAAAAAGATAG
>NZ_FQVH01000007.1:4416-92117 GCF_900129075.1 Caldanaerobius fijiensis DSM 17918 | reverse complement strand
CAACCTGAAGAAGAAAGAGGGAATACGTGTACTACAATACAAAATGCAGCAATCGAGCATACATCGCAGAGAGGATTATATGTTTGGTCGATGAGTAGTCAAGCCTAAAATGAACTCACTGCGTTCGGGCTTGACAACCCATCTTCCCAAACATGGGTAGTAGCTATGCGATGTATGCATAAGTATCAAGTGGCACTTGATAGATTTAATCATGGTGAAATTTAAAGAAACAATATTTAAATATCAAAGATCTTTATTAATCTTGTTAAAGGTCGACCTTTTTGGTTGATTACAAATCATATTATACGAGGGGGGATATTTTATGAATAAAGGCGTAAATGTCGATGTGCGGTTTATTACCAGGACGGCGTTGTTGCTTGCCCTTACGATAATTGTGCAGTTTTTGAAAATGCCACAGCTGATAACGGGTTCAGCAGTGAACGCTATGCTGATAATATCAGCTGGGGTTGTAGGCGTATGGTCAGGCATATCCATAGGTTTGTTGACGCCTATAATAGCGTTCATAGTGGGAATTATGGGTTTTCCCGTACTTATTCCCTTTATAATGGTGGGCAATGGCCTTTATGTTTGGCTGTACTCCTGTATTAAAAACAAGATAATAGGATTTATTGCAGGAAGCCTTATCAAATTTCTCTGGCTGTCAGCATCTGTTAAATACGTACTCCAGTGGTTTGGTATCAAGGTTCCTGTGAAGATTGTGCAGGCATTTACACTACCGCAATTGTTTACGGCTGTCGTCGGAGGTATAATCGGCATCACAATAGTAACGATTTTAAACGCTTATTTCAAAAAATCCCAGTCCTAGCTACAACACTGTTGTTTTTTTAACATTATTTACATAATATAAATGTTATGCTATAATTATTTATGTATATTTATATTTAAATTCTTTTATAAATTATGAAGGAGGTTGTGTATGCAGTACAGAGATTTTGGCAAAACAGGTTGGAAAGTTTCGGCATTGGGCTTTGGCGCCATAAGGCTTCCTGTCATCGATGGCGATAACAATAAAATAGATGAGCCTAAGGCTATCGAGATGATAAGGTATGCTATTGATAACGGCGTAAATTACATAGACACAGCATGGCCATATCATGGTGGAAATAGTGAGCTGGTTGTAGGCAAGGCTCTCAAAGATGGTTATAGGGAAAAGGTTAAATTGGCCACAAAATTACCGTCCTGGCTTGTTAATAAGCCTGAAGATATGGACAAGTATCTGAATGAGCAGCTGAAGAAATTGCAGACAGATCATATTGATTTTTATCTGCTGCATGCCCTCAATAAAGATCAGTGGAATAAATACAAAAGCCTCAATGTATTTGAATGGATAGATAAGGTTAAAGCCGAGGGAAAGGTAAAGTATATAGGTTTTTCTTTCCACGATGAATTTGATGTGTTTAAACAGATTATAGATGATTATGACAAATGGGATTTTTGTCAGATACAGTACAACTACATGGATGTAGACGTGCAGGCTGGCGAAAAGGGCCTCAAATATGCTGCGTCTAAAGGTATACCTGTGGTTATAATGGAGCCTATAAGAGGTGGCAGGCTTGCAACCAATCCACCTGAGCCTATAAAAGAGCTGTGGAATACGGCCAAGATCAAGAGGAGTCCTGCTGAATGGGCGCTTCAGTGGCTGTGGAATCAGCCTGAGGTGACTGTGGTGTTAAGTGGTATGAGCACTATGGAACAGGTGAAAGAGAATATAGAGAGTGCCAGCCGCTCTGGAGTAAACTCTCTTACAGCAGAGGAATTACAGCTCATAGAGAAGGTGCGCAATAAGTACAAGGAGCTTTCACCTGTGGCGTGTACAGGGTGCAATTATTGTATGCCCTGTCCCAATGGCGTCAACATTCCACGCAACTTCTCGGTATACAATGAGGCTCACATGTACAACTCCTATGAAGATAGCAAGAGGGAGTATAATTGGTTGGGAGAAGCAAAAGCCAGCAGTTGCGTTGAGTGTGGCAATTGCGAGAGCACATGTCCGCAACATTTACCTATCATTGAACTCTTAAAAGATGTGGCTGCATATTTTGAGAAGGCATAATAATTTTGTAATATGTTAAGAATAAAATAAGATAAGGCCTCTCACAGTAGGGAGAGGCCTTATTTATATATCTCTTTTCCTGCATGTTTTTCTGACGACCCGGAAGGGACTTGAACCCTCGACCTCTAGCGTGACAGGCTAGCGTTCTAACCAGCTGAACTACCGGGCCATAAAAAATGGTGACCCATCCGCGACTCGAACGCGGGACACCTTGCTTAAAAGGCAAGTGCTCTACCTCCTGAGCTAATGGGTCAGCTCACAGTTATATATTATACTTATTTAGGTCATGTATGTCAAGGATTTTATAAAAAATTTTTTTGTTCTATTTTGCTGTTTGCTGCAATAATTATAATAATGATCATGCTATGGGAGTGGGTTTGATGTTGAAAAATCGAAAGTTTATCGCTATAGCTGTCATTTTGATCATCGCCTCATCGTTTTTAGTTTATCATAGTTTCACTATATCTCGCAACAATACATACGAGATAACGGCTATCTTTGATCCAGTTAATAAGACTATAACAGCGGTTCAAAAAACTTTTTATGTAAATAAATCAGATGTTACTTTTGGAGAGTTATTTTTTCATATATATCCTAATGCTTTTAGCAGTGAAAAAACGGCACCTTTTTTACCTGATGAGTTTTATAAGGCGTATCCAGAGGGGTTTGCCCCAGGATGGATACAAATAAAATCGGTAAGAATTAGCGGTAAAAATGTTCCTTTTAAAGTGGAAGGCAAGGATAATACGATTTTAAAATTAAGCCTTTTAAGGCCATTGAAAAGTGGGAAATCCATACCTATATACATCTCTTATGTAATAAAGCTTCCGCCATCGGTAGGGCGCTTTGGATACGGCAGGTATACCTATAATATTACTAACTGGTACCCCATAGCCTGTGTTTACGATGATAAAGGGTGGCATAAAGACCCTTATTACATTTTAGGAGATCCTTTTTACAGCGATGTAGCAAATTACAGAGTATTGCTTAGAGCTCCTGCTGGTTATGTTGTAGCTTCTACGGGTGATATAAAGAGCATATCAATTGATGGGGATATAAAAAGCTGGTCTATTGTAGCAGAAAACGTGAGGGATTTTGCCATGATCATAAGCAATAAGTTCAAGGTGGTTTCAGAAAAAGTAGATGGCATCACAGTTAAGAGCTATTATTTTTCTCAAGATGATTTTGGCAGAAGGGCATTGAAATATGCCAGAGATGCGCTAAAGTTTTTTAGTGAGTATATAGGGCCATATCCATACAAGCAGTATTCGGTGGTTCAGGCAGATTTTTATGTAGGGGGTATGGAGTACCCCAATCTGGTCATGATTGATGGTGACTTGTATACCAGATCTAATATATTTGATATGGAATACGTAATCGCCCATGAAACGGCTCATCAGTGGTGGTACGGTATTGTGGGGAATGATGAGGTCAATGAGGCGTGGCTTGATGAGGGCCTTACTGAGTACAGTACCATTTTATATTTAGAAAGATATTATGGGAAATCCATCGCTGATAACGTATTTTCAAAAGCTATAGAGAGGCCTTTTGAGGAGTTTATAGCGTCTGCCAAAAACACGTGCACTTTAAGATCCCTGCCGCAATTCGAAAGGTGGGAGGATTACATCAACCTTACATACAATAAAGGGGCTGTAATGTATAGCCGCTTGAGGAAACTGGTAGGTGATAATATCTTTAATCAAATATTGAGAGAATATTATAGTGAGTATAGATATAAAAATGCCACGACACAAGATCTTATTGACGTGGCTACAAAGGTATATGGAAAAGATCTGGGTGGATTTTTTCAGGAATGGCTGTATTAGAGGGGATTTAAATGTCTCTTTTTTTCAGCCTTATGTCCTCTCCAAAGAAATAAAATTGTTTGAAGTTTCCAAGAAGCCTTGAGTAAATCCTTTCAGGGTAAAAAGACACGATTTCGTCCAGCGTTAGATTTGTAGACACGATCATCTTTTTGCCCTGGAGCTGTCTTTTGTTTATGACGTTAAATAGTTCTTGCATGTTGAAGCCTGTAAAGGGCTCTGTGCCCAGATCGTCCAGTATGAGAAGGTCGCTGTCAAATATCAACTGTATGCGTTCATCAGTATAGTCATCGTCGTTTATTTTATATGTCCTTAAAATGTCAAATAAATCAGTGGCTGTCAGATACAGCACCACGTATCCTCTGTCCAGAAGTTCTTTTGCGATGCAGTATGATAAAAATGTCTTGCCAAGTCCCGATTTGCCGTAAAAGAGAAAGTTGTAGTCATCACTTTTGTCGAAATTTTCTATGTATCTGTGAACCTTTTGTAATATATCTTCCATGTTTTGTCGCGGCGATATACCATGTTCTGGGTCAACAGTATCTGAGTAATAATCCAGCTTAAAGTTTTCAAAATTATGGGTTTTTAGGACATCTTTTAAGTTGGATTTTTCATAGCAAATTTCGACCAATCGGCGCTTATAACAATGGCACTTTTTCCCTTGAATAAAGCCAGTGTCGCGACAATCGCTGCACTGATATTTAGGTTGGAGATAGTCAGCGGGGAATCCATTGGCTATAAGCAGCTGAATCTTTTTTTGTTTGAGCTGGTTTATTTTCTTTTTCAGCTCAATGACGTATTCTTTTGATCTCTCAGGGTTATGGAAAGCGCTTTTTATAAAATACAGCGAAGACCTTGAAAGTTCCCTATCAATTTTTTCGATCAAAGGGATTTTTGAATATACCTCCTGAGTTTTTCTCTTTATATCGCGGGCTATATCGTCCTGCTTTTTTTCGTATTCACGCATTATCTGCAAGGCTATTTCTCTGTTCAAGGCTCTTCACTCCTGCTCCTGGCTAACAATTTTTTTTCTAATTCGGCTACATTGTACTTACGCTGGTCTTTGTAGCTATTAAAATAATTCTTAGGAACTTGAAATTCGGCACTTCTGGTATTATTGCTTTTATCCGGTTTTAATAGTTGCGGTGCTCGCTTTTTGTAGTCTTCTATGGTTTTAATGCCTTCTCGTGCCCATGAGGTTAACACCTTGTCGATATAACTGAAATTAGGCTTATTTATATTAAGCGTACATGCCTTGCAGGCTTCCAGTATTACATCCAGGTCAAATCCCATTTCATTGAGCCATTTTGACATGTATTCTTTATGAACTTCCATGATTTCACTGTCGTCTAATCCTAAGAATCGCAATATCTTTTTGTAATTTATGTATGTCTGCTCTTCTTTTTTAAGGTAGGCTTCTACATCATCAAGAGTCCTGATGCCATTGTCATGCCAGCTTTGGGCCACTGCCTCCATATATTTTAGCGAATGCACGTTCTTAGATATGCAGTATTGTACCAACATAATAATTACTTCAGGGGACATAGAATATTCATCTATCCAGTCCAGGTACATCTCCATTTCCTTTGGTGAAAGAGGCCTGCCGACAATTTTCTCGATGGTCTCAAAGACCTGTTTAATTTCCGGTTTATCCATCCCGCTGATGAGCTTATCTGTTCCCGGCTTTAACTTTACTGCATATTTCGGGTCGATAAACTCTATTATAGTGTTATCTTCTTTGTCAGAAGGTAATTTTATGATATTGACCAGGCCGTTGTCAGACCAATATTCCCAGGCCTTAACGACATCGCTTTCTAGAAGATCTAACTTGCTGGCCAGCATAGCGTTGGAGATTTTGTTTTGCCCGGTGTAGCAATACTTTAACGCTAAAAGGTATACTTTTACGAAATCGCCGGGAGCGTGTACCATATAATAATCAATGAAGAGATTATCAACGGGAGTTATGCCGTAGCCATCAGGATCCTGAAATCTAAACGTCAGCATATATAACACCTCACACAATATTATAGCATAAAAAAGTAAAAAGGCATATATTTTGACCTCGCAGGGAATCATGATTATAAATCGCAAAAAAGCAGATGTGCTTGCACTTACGACAATTGATTGATATAATTAATGTAGTATTCTGAGGCTTATCCTGTACTAAGTCAATATGTAAGGAGCTGACAGAATGGATTATCAAAAGAGGTTTTATTTTTTTCTGACGAGTTTAGCGGTAGCTTTGATTGCAGGCATATACTTTATGAGTACATCGTTTGCCTACGGTGTTTATGCCAATGGTAAGCTTATAGCGGTGGTTAAAGACAAGAATACGGTTGACAGGGTATTTAACGATGTAAAAAACCAGTTAAAAAAAGAATACGGCATTGATGTGGCGTTTGAGGGCGATATAGGTTATAAGAGATTATTGAGCAGAAAAGTTACAGATTATAATGAGCTGAAGAAAAATTTGCTAAAATCTCTGGGTTATAAGATTAAAGGTGTTGAAATATATGTTGATGGCAAGAGCATAGGTATTGTTAAAAACGCCCAGGTTGCCAGAGATGTATTTGTAGACCTCTTAAAGCCTTATGCTATAAAAAAATCAGAAGGTAAGATCAGCGGTTACTACATAAAGGAAAAGGTATCTTTTAAGACAAGGTATGTGGATCTATCTGAAATTGTCAGCAAAGATGAGGTATTGGATCTTCTGAAAAACGGTGTTAAAGAGGCTGTAGAGGTGTACACAGTAAAAGAAGGAGACTCGCTGTGGTCCATAGCCAGGAATTTTGATACATATGTGGATACTATAAAGAAGTATAACCCGGGGATTACCGAAAACCTGAAGCCAGGAGACACTTTAAAATTGGGGCAGGAAAAAAAGTATATTACGGTGGTGACGACTCAGACCTTAAAGGAGGAAAGGGAAATACCCCATGATGTAAAAGTTACTTATGATTCTAACGCGCCTTATGGTTCTGTGGCGATCAAACAGAACGGGGAAAATGGCAAAAAAATAGTCGAGGTAGTGGCAGTAATGGAAAATGGCGTAAAAGTCGCCGAAAAAATTATTAATGAAACGATAATAAAGAATCCTGTGACAAAAATTATTGTGAAAGGTACCAATCGCATGGTGGCTACGGGCACGTTTTTGTACCCTTCCAGAGGCGGTATATCCTCTCGCTTTGGCATGAGATGGGGGAGGATGCATACAGGTGTTGATATAGCGGCTACTTATGGTTCTCCGGTAGAGGCTTCAGATGGCGGTAGAGTAGTATTTGCAGGTTGGGAATCTGGTTATGGCAAACTTATAAAAATCGATCATGGGAATGGCTTTGTGACTTATTACGGGCACTTAAGTTCCATACTGGTTAAGGTGGGGCAAAAGGTAGCTAAAGGGGACGTCATTGGAAAGGTAGGTACCACAGGTCGTGTGACAGGGCCACATCTGCATTTTGAAGTGAGAAAAAATGGGGTACCTCAGAACCCATTAAAATACATAAATTAATAAAAAGAACGGGAAAATTGAGATTTCATTCCCCGTTCTTTTTATTGCTTTTATCACCCTTTTACAGCCCCTGCGGTTAGACCTGATATTATACGCCTCTGGAATATCAGCACCAGGATAATGAGAGGTACAGTTACAATGACTGATGCAGCGGCCATATCGCCCCATGGGAGATCGTGCTCTCCAGGGAACATGGCTATGCCCACTGGTACGGTCCTCATGGCATCCTGGGTATTAAATACCAGAGCAAATATGAACTCATTCCATGCAGCTATGAACGTCAATATGGCGGTTGTGAACATACCTGGTGTTGCCAGAGGGAATATTATCTTGATAAATGCCTGCAAGGGAGTGGCACCGTCTACCTTTGCCGATTCCTCCAGGTCGAAAGGTATTTCTTTGAAAAATGTGGTGAGAATCCACAGCGATAGTGGAACCGTAAATGTGGTATACGGCAGGATCAATCCCATGTACGTATTGAGCAAACCTATATTCTTTAAAAACAAGAATAAAGGTGTTATTATAGCAATTCCCGGGAACATAGACACAGCGAGGACCAATGATAAGATTATAGTTTTACCCTTAAATTTTAGCCTTGCCAGAGCGTATGCTGCGAAGGAAGATACAAATACGCTAAACAGCGTTGTGGCTGAAGCAACGATAATGCTGTTTTTCAGGTATGTCCCGAAAGGCCTTTTAACAAATACTGAGATATAATAACCGGTATAAAGTTTACTGGGTATCCATTTGGGCGGTATAGCCCATAATTCTGCAGGAGGCTTTATAGAGGTAATGACCTGCCAGAAAAAAGGGAATATGATAAATGCCAGAAACAATGCGACGAATGCGGCGAAGATGATCTGGCCTAGAGCTTTTTTTACTTTCATGTGTTACGCACCTCCTAACTGAGTGTTTCCTTGTCCAACAATTTGATATAAAATATTGCAAACAGGAACACAAATATGAAGATTATTACTGCCATGGCCGAGCCCATGCCGAAGTTTAAATTCCTGAACATGGTTTTATAGGCGTATATAGACAACGTTTCGGTAGAGTTGCCAGGTCCGCCTCCTGTCATTACATATATCAGGTCAAAAACTCTAAAAGCATCCAGTGTTCTGAATATAAGGGCTACCATTATTGTGGGCCTTAAAAGAGGCAATGTTATGCTAAAAAACTGTCTTATGGCGCTGGCGCCATCTACTTTTCCGGCTTCATATAGCTCTTTGGGTATATTTTGCAGGCCTGCTAACAGCAGTAATGCCATGAAAGGAGCTGTTTTCCAGACATCGGCGAATATGGCAGCTCCCATGGCCGACGATGGAGTACCTAGCCAGGATTTGTAGCTGTGTATTAACCCTAGTTTCATTAATATATCATTTAATACCCCCAGCTGATCATTATAAATAAATTTCCACATGAGTGCAGAGACGATGGTAGGTATCGCCCAGGGGATGAGAACCGCAGCCCTTATAATACCTCGGCCTTTGAATTCTTTGTTCATCAGCATTGCCATAATAAGTCCCAGTATCAATTCCAGAAATACTGATATAACGGTGAAGATAAAGGTATTTTTTGTTGCCGCCCAGAATCTAGTATCTTTTAACAGGGCAGAATAGTTTGAAAGTCCTATAAACTTGGTCATATTAGCAAACTGAAGTTGCATTGAATGCAGACTCAACCAGAAGGTCTGCAGTACAGGGTACAGGGCTATAACTACGATGCACAACAGAGCGGGTGCAACCAGTATATAACCCAGTTTGGATTCATTTATTTCAAAGGCGCGATTCTTTTGCGATTTGCTTTTAGCCCTTTTAACAGTAGATAACTCCTCTTTTAGCACCATTTTATCCCTTCTTTCTCTATCATGATTTTAATTAAGAAGTCGGGATATATCCCGACTTCCGGTCTTAGTTGATTCCATTGATTTTCATGATCTTATTTATATCTTTTTCTACATTGGCAATGGCCTGCTGAGCGCTTATTTCACCTGTCAAAGCCTTATGGAAGTTGATCTGCATAGAGTCAGACATCTTAGGATAGAACGGCGATACAGGTCTTGGCTTTGCTGTTATAAATACTTTGTAGAGATCTGCCCAATACGGGTTCTTGGCTAATACGTCTTTATCCTGATATAGAGATTTTAATGTAGGCAAATTACCGCCCTGTAATGCTGTAATTTTCTGACCTTCTTCACTGGTAGCGAACTGAATGAATTTCCATGCTTCTTCAGGATGCTTAGAATACTTGTTTATACCGAGATTCCAGCCACCTAAAACCGGAACACCTACACTACCATCTTTGCCCTTTGGCATAGGAGCTATTCCCACTTTGTCTTTAACAGCGGAATCGTTGCTGTTTAGCAATGACCACGCATATGGCCAGTTTCTCATGAAAACTGCTTCGCCCTGCTGGAATATATTCCTGGCATCCTCTTCCATATAAGTGGTGACACCAGGTGGTGCAACTTTATTTTTTACCATGTCTATCATGTACTGAAGTCCGCCTACTGATTGTGATGAATTTATTGTAACTTTATTTCCATTTATTACGCTGCCACCATTGCTGTATATGAATTCCAGAGCATCACACACGAGGCCTTCATATTGATTTCCCTGAAATACTATTCCATATTTTGTGCCATTTTTGCCTGCGTTGGCTTTTGCCATCTGAATCAATTCATCCCAGGTTTTTGGTGGTGTATTAATGATGTCTTTTCTGTAGTATAAAACTCCTGCATCAGTGAATCTAGGGATAGCGTATATATGGCCATTATACTTAACTGATTCCATAGGGCCGGGCAAAAATTTTGACTCCATATCCTTTGTTACATATTTGTCCAGAGGGAGCGTCCAGCCAGCTGCTCCAAATTCTGGTGCCCATATGATGTCCATAGCTATTACGTCTATACTGGAGTCACCTGCTGATAAAGCGGTTACATAAGCGTTATGCTGATCATCTGTGGATTGAGGCATTTCCTGGAATTTTACTTTTATATTTGGATATTTCTTTTCAAACGCCTCTATTAAGGCTTTGGTTGCCGGTGTAGAATCTTTACCAGCAGCGTAAGTTATGGTTACTGGCTCGCTGCTTTTAGCAGATGATGAATTGCTTGAATCGCTTTTGTTTGCTGTACTTCCGCATCCTGTGGCGACAACCGCTATCATAGACGCAGCTAATAGCGATGCCACAATCTTTTTATATTTTTTTAGCATATAAAAAATCGAACCTCCTTTTGTTGTTTTCGGATTATATTTTAACGGATGCGAAAATACAATTAAATTAGGCGATTCTACAATTTTGTGCATATTTCTACAAAGTTCTATGGAGTTCTCTTCAAATGATTTGATCCCTGTATTCGGCAGGAGTGATACCTTCCTGCCTTTTAAATACCCTGCTAAAATGATGGGGATCAGCGTAGCCAACTGCATCGGCTATCTCATATATCTTAAATTCTAAATTTTTTAAAAGTTCTTTTGCTTTATCAATGCGGATTTTAGTTAGATATTCCGTAAAATTTTCGCCTGTCTCGCTTTTAAAAAGGTAACTCAGGTAATTAGGAGTTATATAGAGCTTTGTGGCTATGTCGTTTAAAGTTAGATTTTTGTTTGCATATTCCTTTTCTATGATTTCCAGAGCCTTTTCTACAATTTTTTTGTTCTTTGATTTTCGTTTTAGAGCTATATATTCTGTTACAGCTTCTATTATGTTTTGGATCCACGCTCTGGTGTCGTCGATGGTTTCAAGCTTTTTTATAATTGACCACGGATCGGTATTTTTAAAAAATATATCGGGATTTTCTCCTAATTCCACCAGGCTTCGGGTTATAAGGGCGATCAGCTCTATACACCATCTTTTTATGATATCTACGGCCAGATTTTTTTCAGTGAAGCTCTGCCAGATTTCATCCAGAACTCTTAATGCCGAATCAATATCGGCTTTTTTTATCGACATTACCAGCTGTTCTTCCAGCTTTATAGGATAATAAATTTTTTCCATTTCAAAAGGCTCTACTTCGTCGTAAAAGATGATCTGATTTTTTCCTAAATAAAACTTGTATTCCATGGCCAGTAGAGCGTCTTTATGCGAGTAATGGATATCATTTAAATCAGATACTATCCTTCCGACGCTCTGAGTAATGTTTAAAGACGCAAATTTATTCAAATTGCTCCGTATCCTCTCACAGTGTTCCAGTATGGTGCTTTTTATATGGTCTTTGCTTTTGGCTGTCATGATTATGGAAAAAGATCCTTCACCTGATGACAAAATGGCGTGTTTATGGTTCTCCAATGTTTCGTCTACGATATTTATGACCATAAAATCTGTAAGCTGGATGTCTTGCTCGCTATAGTTTTCTATTATTTTGGCGTAATCATCTATTTCAAGTAGAATAACAAAATAAAAATTTTCCTGTATATCCAGGTTTAAATATTTTATTTTTTCGCGCAAATTAGGCATGGGCCTGGTTAACAATTGCGAGAGAAATTTTTCTCTCAGCAGCGGCAGGCTTTCTTTTAGCTGTTTTTGAATCATCTGTTCTCTTTTTTTGCGCATGAATTCTTGATTTTTAGCCTTTACAGCCCTTTTAACTACATCAATTAACTTTTCTATTTCAATGGGTTTTAAAATATAATCAAATGCACCTGATTTCAATGATTCTTGAGCATAACTGAAATCGTCATATGCGCTCAATACGATTATGATTATAGAAGGATCTATTTTTTTCAATTTTTTCATCAATTCTATTCCATTCATTTTAGGCATGCGTATATCTGTTAAAACTATGTCCGCACCATTTTTTGCGTACACATCGAGTGCTTCTATGCCGTTGGCCGCACTGCCCGAAATCGTTATACCCAGTTCATTCCAATTTATCAGATTTAAAAGACTATCTCTTGTGATTTCCTCATCGTCTACAATAATAAGTTTCACCATAAAATCATTCTCCCTTGATGTATGGTATTGTTAATTTTGCAATGGTCTTTCCGCTTATATAATTATAGCTTAATCCATATGCTTCTCCAAAGGTAAACTTTATACGGTCGTTTACATTTTTTATTCCGTAATGCTCGCTATGAATATCTTCTGTTAATAACCTGTTTACTTTTTCGAGGTCCACAGGATTTCCTGTGTTTTGAACTTCCAAAACAATATTTTCTCCATCTTTTTTTCCGATAATTTCGATGTATCCTTTATCAGGGTAATTTTCTATCCCATGGGTTATGGCGTTTTCAACCAGCGGCTGTAAAATTAATTTTATTACGGTACAATCCAGGATATCTTCATCTATATTATAGATTATGTCAAATTTATCTTTAAACCTTATCTGCTGTATAGTTACATAGCTTTTGACCTGCTTCAATTCATCTTTTAGTTTTATTTTATCCTGACCTTTATTGATGCTATATCGCAGCAGGGTTGCCAGTGACGTAATCATCTTACTGATATCATAGGCCTTGTATTTTATGGCCAGCCAGTTCATGGAATCAAGGGTATTGTATAAAAAGTGAGGATTGATCTGGGCCTGTAGGGCTTTAAGTTCGGCATCTTTTTTTTCCATATTGGCGATGTACACGTCATTTATGAGCTGATTTATCCTGTTTATCATTGAGTTGTAGCTTTCATAAAGAGTGCCTATTTCCCCTCCTGGTTTTTCGGTTAGATTTACATTCAAATCGCCGCCTTTGACCTTATCCATGGTTTTGGCTAATTTCTTTATAGGTGACGATATGGTGTAGGATAGATAAAGTGATAATAGAATAGCGGCTATGATAGAAAATATGGCGATAGTAAACATTATTCTATTTGTCAACTGCGCTTTTTCTGTCAGTTCTCTTTCCGACATTATGCCCACTATTTTCCAATTTGTTTCTTCAATTGTGTTGTAGAATAAAACATTTTTATCTTTTGAGGAATTTATAGAGATCGATCCTTCAGGATATTTTAACATGCTGGCATATGGAAATTTTAACCCGAATGGGATTATGGTATTTCCATTAACATCTATGATATACACTCTTCCTGTTTTTCCGAAACGTATATTTTTGATGACGTCATCTAATATAGACGTGTTTATGTCCACAGATATTATAGCTATAGGATTTTTGAAATTTTTTACGTCCACCACAAGATGCTTTACAGATATCTGTGGCACACCAAAATCTGTAGATATGTGCCAAAAAAGCCTGCCATTTAATTTTAAGACCTGCGAGTACCATGGCCTATTTTCAGCAATCTTGTAGGACATGACATCATTTTGCATGAAGGTAAAAGGATAGTCAGGCTTATTAAGAGCGTATACCTCTATTGAAGAGTAGCTTTTGTTAAATATGCCAGGATTTAGAAGTACATCTCGAATTGCTGTAACTTCTCTGTTTATTTCAAAAGGCGTGGCACTGGAGGGTCTGGATAGATTGTCCTGCAACACGCGGTTCATAGAGATATAAAACAATGTGCCAGTGGCATTATCTAATATGTTTGAAATATTACGGTTGACCTGTTGTAGAGTTTGCTTTGCAGATGTATACATTTGTTCATTGATCGTACGCGCATAAATATAGCTTGAAAAAATTGAGACGATAGAAAGCGGTAACAGTATTATTGCTATATATGATAACAAAAGCTTTTTAAACAACAATTTTTATCACCCATATTATTCTACCATAAAAATCTTTCTATAAAACAGCTGCAAATCCTGGATATTCTTCAATTCATAATTTGAATGCTATAAAATTAAAATTCACTTTTGTAAATATTGTAAATCGCAAATTGAAGCTGGATATTTATGATTCTGGAAAAATAACAGAATTTATTTTATAATATAATCTAAGGGGGCATTTAGGTGAGAAAAGCCTTTGATATTTTTTTAGTCTATCTGTTGATTTGTGCTATTGCCTATGCTGGCATATATTCTGGTAAGGTAGTTGCTACTGCTTATCCTGTGTATAAGCTGATACAGCAGAGCAGAATCGTCAGCAAAGTAGATCAGTACAATGAGTACAAGGAGGTTCAAACAAAGCATTTTATCATAAAGTATACCGATGCGGATGCTAAATATATTGAGTTGATAGAAAGGGTTGCGGAGGACAGCTATAACAGGGTAGGTAGAGATATGGGATATTATCCGACAAAAAAAATAAATATGGTGGTATTTCACTCCAGAACGGTTATGAGGGAGAGCCTTTCACTGCCTAAAGGTGATGATGCTATGGGAGTGTATTTAAATGGTGTTATAGGAATCTTGTCACCGGGCTTGTGGATTGCTGATAAAAAGCATATAGATGAGATATTCTGGAAGGATGGGCCTGTTTTGCATGAATATACCCACTTTGTGGTTGATGATATCGCTAGGGGAAATTATCCTATATGGCTTACGGAAGGCATTGCTTTAAATGAGGAGTTCAGATTGAATAACTATAAGTGGGGTGAAGGTTATGCCTATAAGAAAGGACCATACTCTATAAAAGAGTTGACATCAGATTTTAACAGGCTTGATGAGGTGCTGGCTTACAAAAGGTCTTTTGAGATCCTCAATTATATAAGCAATAAATACGGTAATAGTAAAATTGTAGGGATTTTGAAGAAACTGGGTGCGGGAAGAACACTTGACAGTGCATTTAAAGATGTATTGGGTGTTTCGATAGATGCTGTTGACATAGATAGCAGATAGGGGGAATGTTCTTGAATGCGAAAATTCTCATTGTAGATGATGAAAAGCCGATTGTAGACATATTATGCTTTAATCTGCAAAAGGAGGGCTATTCGGTTATTACGGCTTATGATGGGCATGAGGCTATTAAAAAAGCCTTTGATGAAAAGCCAGATTTGATATTGCTGGATGTCATGCTTCCAGGCGTGGATGGTTTCGGGGTATGTAAGAGCATAAGAAGCAAGATGAAAACCCCTATAATAATGCTTACAGCAAAAGATGATGAAGTCGATAAGGTGCTGGGTCTGGAGCTGGGAGCTGATGACTATGTTACAAAGCCTTTTAGCATGAGGGAACTATTGGCAAGGATAAAGGCGAATTTACGCCGTACTATTATGAACGGAGATGTATCCGATGGACAGGTGATTACGGCAGGAGATTTAAAAATCGATTTCCTCAAATATGAGGTTGTGAAAAACGGACGGGTTTTAGACCTTACCTCGAGAGAGTTTGAGTTGCTTAAATTTCTGGTGACAAATAAAAATCAAATTTTCTCCCGGGAAACATTATTGGAAAAAGTATGGGGGTATGAGTATTATGGTGATATAAGGACTGTAGATGTGACTATAAGGCGCTTGAGGGAAAAGATCGAAGATGATCCCAGTAATCCCAGATATATATATACCAAAAGAGGAGTGGGATACTATTTTAGTGAAAAAGAGATATAAAGCTATATATAAGAGCTTACAGTGGAAACTTGTTGTTATGTATTTGATGCTAATTTTATTGGCGATGGAGATAGTTGGAGTATACCTTATAAACTCTTTCCAGGATTATCAGATAAAAAATCTGTCAAATTACCTGGAATATCAGGCTAAGAGCTTAAGCTTCACTTTAAAGGATAATATTAAAGAACAAGCCAATATTAAAACAATATTGTATCTCTATATTTCACCTGATTCACAGCTTAAATATATATATGTGCTTGACAGAGAAGGGCGCATCATTCAAGGAACGGACTACAGGAGTGGGAAGATCATATCGCCCCTTGTCTTTCAGGCTCTTTCCGATAGCAAAAATGTGCATCCCATTACGGACAGTAAAAAGCGAATAATGGAGTACGCTTATCCTATAAAATCCAGTACAGGACAGATAGAAGGTATTGTGTATATTGGCGCGTCTATGGATAACATTTTGAAGACGATTAACGATGTAAAAGTTATTCTTTTTAGTGCGACTATAATTGCAGTTTTAATCACAATTGTGCTCGGTTTTATTTTAGCCAGGACCATAACTGAACCTATAAAAGATATAACAAACAAGGCAGAGGCTCTTGCCAATGGGGATTTTGATCAAATTATAAAAGTAAGAGCGGATGATGAAATAGGTCAGCTGGCAGGTATGTTTAATTACCTCACTTCAAGATTAAGGCAGACACTAAGTGAGATAGCTAGTGAAAAAAGCAAGGCAGAAGGCATATTAATGAACATGAGCGATGGCGTTATAGCTGCTTCTAGAGATGGAACAATTCAGGTTGTCAATGATGCGGCAAAAATTATGCTTTCAGATTATCAGATTTCTGTAGGCGACAATGTATTTGATATAGTGAAAAAGCTTACAGGAGAAGAGGTGGGGTTTGAAAGCCTTATTGAAAACAATAAAATGGTTTTTAAGACCTCTAAAGGGATCTTCAATGCGCATTTTGCTCAATTCAAAGGAGGCAAAGATGAGGTAGAAGGTTTTGTCATGGTTGTTCACGATATAACCGAGCAGCAGCGGCTGGACAATATGAGAAAGCAGTTTGTGGCAGATGTTTCCCATGAATTAAGAACCCCATTGACAACTATAAAAAGTTATGTCGAGACATTGATGGGCGATGATATTGGAGAAGATGCCAGGAAGCAGTTTTTGCACGTTGTGGACAAAGAAGTGGATAGGATGGTGCGACTTGTAAAGGACTTGTTGCTTTTGTCAAATCTTGATAACAACAGATATGCGTTAAAAAAGCAGCGAATAGACCTCAAAAATGCATTAATTGATATAATTTCAAATATGAAGATGCTCGCGCGGGAAAAATCGCAAGAAATATATGTTAAATTTTGTGATGATGATATAACTGTTGAAGGAGATCCTGATAAATTAGAACAGGTATTTATAAATGTAATTAATAACGCCATAAAATATACGCCAGATAATGGAAAGATAGAGATAGAGGTTTCGGTTGTAAAGAATATGGTATTAATTACTGTCTCTGATAATGGCATAGGAATACCTGAAGACGACATTGACAAAGTATTTGAGCGTTTTTATAGGGTTGACAAGGCCAGGTCCCGAGAATTAGGAGGCACTGGTTTGGGGCTTTCTATATCTAAAGAGATTGTAAACGCCCATAATGGCAAAATTGAGATCGAAAGCGCGTTAAATCAAGGAACAAGCGTATATATATACCTCCCGTTATCGTAAATGTAATTTAATACTATTGTAACAAAGATGTAATATAGTCAATTTATAATTAAATTGAGGTCAGATGGATGCGGAGGTGCTTTGATGAGAAAGCTTGTAGTTTTTTCCTTGATTACGCTATTTATGTTATTTAGCACCACAGTAGGATATGCTGCCAATCTCATAAATGTAAAATCTGATATAGACAATGTTAAGACCTTTGATGATAAGTACATTATATCGGGTACTGGTGTTCCAGGTACGTTTATCGCTATATCAATAAATAAAGGTAAGCCTGTAGGCTTATATATTGGTGCGTCTGGTTTATTTGCAAAAGAGGTCTTGCTTAGCGAAGGTAATAATTATGTAATTATCGTTGCTCGTAAAGGTGATGCATACCAGATTGTAAAAGGGAAAATAATTATGCTCAAAAATATCTTAAAAGATATAATAGATGGAAATGAAACCATCGATCTGGAAGATTTGATCAATTCTCTACTAAAATGAGGTAATAGTGATGGCATCAAAAGTAGATTTTAAAACTTTAATGCTCGTTATCCTTGTGATCACGAGCATTATTTTAAGTTATAAGATATGGTTTGAGGGGTCTTACACGGTAGAAAATGCATCAAATGTGTCGATAAATTTTAAAGATATAGAAACTGTCATAAGGCCTGAAAAGATTTATGCCAATTACGGAGGGCCTTTTCATAGCCTTATGGTTGGGGACATTTATGATAAAGCGTGGATGGAATTTATCAATATCATAAAGGAATATGGCACACTTAAAAACAAAAATCCCGTTAAGATAGTGAATAATATTACATGGGACAATATTATAAGAAGGAGATCTATCAGATACGTATTTGCTTCAGATATAGAATATGATCTGTTTAGTAAGCTTTTTGATTTCAAACTGGATACCCCCCCTAAATATATAGGGGATATTGTTATAATCAGCGGAGAAAACCCTATAATGTACATAAAAGATATCACATCCTCTGCATATTATCAGATCGATTTGGGATATATTCCCAATAATATAAATACTTTAATAGCAGCGGCTGAAAAAGTGAATTCTATAAATTATTCCACGTCATACGAACTGGGCTTCAACGATAAAATTCGCAGTGATGTGTACATACCTGTAGATACTACTGGTTTTAAATATGATTTGGTTAGGTTTTATGGAAGAACAGAGAGAGACATTCAAAAACGCTTTTTTTTAGATTTTTCTATTGTAAGAGAAATTGAACAAGAAGATGGGACGATAATTTATACAGATGGGAAAAAAGGATTAAGGATATATCCTTACAATAAATTGGAGTTTAATGATTCGTCGTTTGGATATCGTAATGTTGATATTGTTACTGCTGTTAAAATGGCTATACAATTCATCAAAGATCATGGGGGAATCGATGAAGGAATATACTTTAAATCGATAAAGACTCTTAAGAAAGACCAGAAAATTGAGTATAATATAGCTTTTGGCTATGAAATCGAAGGGATTCCTGTATATATGTCTAATGGAAACTATATAGACATAAAAATATCTTATGATAATATACAGGAATACAATCGCTGGTTAAAATCGGTTGAGGTTATAAAACAGAAAGTGGCTGTTGTTAATGGCATTAAAGCTATTGATACGGTGTATCAGCACGTACATACAGCGGATTTTATATCAAATTTAGACCTTGTTTATTACCTAAATCCTGAAACAAATAAGTGCAACCTGGTGTGGAAAATCGATAGCGGTGGAAAAACTTATTTAGTCGATGCAACGGATGCCCGGTGGATGGGGGAATAAAGGTGGATTGGCAGAGAGCCAAGTGGATTTTATTGATATCTTTTGCTATAGTAAACATATATCTTTTATTTATTTACATTAACTATTCTTTTGGATATGATGAAAGTACTTATCTTGATGCTGTAAAAAATTTACGAGCACAGGATATAGTGATAGATACAAAGATTCCAAAGACCGTAAGATTCATGAGAATGCTGAAGGTCGAAACTAAAAAAGGCGAAAAAACATACAGGATAAATAAAGAAGTAAATGATTCAAGAAGTGCGACGAAGTTAGCCCAAGAACTTATTAAAAGATATAACATAGGCGATACAAATACTGTCCTAAAATCTGTTTATAAAACCCCAGATGGCTTTTTGGTTCAGTTTGGAGAGGTATATAACGGCTATTATGTGGACACAAGCTATATTAATGTAAATATATATAATGATCGTGCTGTGGTTAAGTGGTCTTATTTAACAGTTCGTGGTATGGTAGGCAAAGAAAAGGCGATAATCGATGGAATTCAGGCTATATATTCTGTATTGGGAGAAACAGGCAAATTAAAAGGAACCAGGATTACTGCTACTGAGATTGGGTACTACTTTATGTGGGATAATGCCGCATCAGGAGAAGCGATACCGGCATGGAAATTAATGGTTGACAATAAAATGTATTATGTCAACGCTTATACAGGTAATGTTGAAGCAAAATAGTCCTTGAAAATTTATGGATTTTGTATTAAAGTTTAATTGTACTATTTTAAATAGCTGAAGGGAAGATAAAATGGAAAAGTTTGTAGTACGTGGTGGAAAGCCTCTTATAGGGCGCGTTAAAATTAGTGGTGCAAAAAATTCAGCGGTTGCAGTAATACCTGCAGCTATCTTATCATGTTCTCGTTGTGTGATATCTAATATACCGAGGATAAATGACACATTTTATTTATTGGATATGATGGAATACATAGGTGTTAAAGTGGATTTTCAAGGTAATACGATTTATATAGATTCCAGTAATATAAAGAGCACGTCGATTCCCGTCGACCTGGCCAATAGGTTGAGGGCTTCTTATTATTTTTTGGGGGCTCTTTTAGGGAGGTATAAAGAAGCTCATGTTCCCATGCCTGGCGGCTGTAATATCGGGGTAAGGCCTATAGATCAGCATATAAAAGGGTTTAGAAGCCTGGGGGCTGAAGTATACATTGAACACGGCATTATCCACGCCAAGGCTGATAAATTGATCGGCAGCAATATATACTTGGATGTAGTGAGTGTTGGTGCCACAATAAATATCATGCTTGCTGCGTGTATGGCAGAGGGATTGACAGTTATAGAAAATGCAGCCAAAGAGCCCCATGTAGTGGATGTAGCGAACTTTTTGAATGCCATGGGCGCATCTATAAAGGGTGCAGGGACGGATGTGATTAGAATTAAAGGTGTTAGCGAATTAAGACCCTGCGAGTATTCTATAATACCCGATCAGATAGAGGCGGGTACGTTTATGATTGCGGCGGCGTCGACGCAAGGTGATATAATTGTAGATGATGTGATTCCAACCCACATGGAGCCGTTAACGGCTAAGCTGAAAGAAATGGGAGTAATCGTTGAAGAAGGGGAGAGCAGCATAAGGGTTATAGGAAATGGAAGGACAAAGGCGGTAGACATAAAGACGTTGCCGTATCCGGGTTTTCCCACAGATTTACAGCAGCCCATGGCGGTATTGCTCGGCATATCCAAAGGTACCAGCATAATAACGGAGAATGTGTGGGAGAGCAGGTTCAAATATATCGAAGAGCTCAAAAAGATGGGTCTCAACGCCAGAGTGGAAGGCAGAAGTGCTATA
Source organism: Caldanaerobius fijiensis DSM 17918 (assembly GCF_900129075.1). Lineage (NCBI taxonomy): Bacteria > Bacillati > Bacillota > Clostridia > Thermoanaerobacterales > Thermoanaerobacteraceae > Caldanaerobius > Caldanaerobius fijiensis. The sequence goes on along the minus strand of NZ_FQVH01000007.1, from coordinate 70,991 downwards.
ATAGAAGGCGTAGAAGAACTTTTAGGCGCAGAGGTTTCAGCGACTGATTTAAGAGCAGGAGCGGCTATGGTGGTTGCTGCTTTGACGGCAAAAGGTATGAGTATAGTGCACAACTTAGAGCATATAGATAGGGGTTATGAGAGAATTGAGGATAAATTCATTCAGCTGGGCGGCGACATCGTGAGGGTAAAAGACTGATGGCTCTGAAATTTTGTTCTCTGAGAAGTGGCAGCAACGGCAATTGTTACTATATTTGTTCAGGTGATACCCAGATATTGATAGATGCGGGCATGAATGGTAAAGCTATTGAGAAAACTCTTAAGGAGATCGATGTCTATGCCGGCGATATAGATGCTATTCTCATAACCCATGAACACAGAGACCATATCTGGGGCGCTGGAGTGCTATCAAGAAGATTTGATATACCCATATACGCCAATCGTCCCACATGGGATGCTATGTCAGGACAGATAGGTAAGATCTGCGATAAGAATATCCGCATTTTTGAATCCAATACTGAGTTTACAATAGGTGATTTGAATATTGTTGCATATAAAAAGTCGCATGATGCAGCGGAACCTGTAATTTACAGCATCAGGTACGGTGGATATAAGATATCAGTGGTAACTGATCTGGGATATGTTAGCAAGGGGGTAGCACGCTGTGTCATGGACTCTGATGTACTGGTATTGGAATCCAATCATGATGTAAAAATGCTGAAAGAAGGGCGATACCCTTACTTTTTAAAGCAGAGGATTTTAAGCAATTATGGGCACCTTTCTAATGATGCTGCAGCAGAATTTCTGGTTAAGATATCCAGGCTAAGAGCGTGTGGAATGGTTTTTTTGGGCCATTTGAGTGAGAACAACAACACCCCTGAATTGGCGCTAAACACTGTTATGAATAAACTTATGGAGAATGGCGTAAAATTAGATGTAAAAGTAGCTTCAAGAGAGTTTGTAAGTGAAGTGGTAAAACTATAAAAGGGGTGGTTTGTTGAACGGGTACCATGGAGAAAAGAACAACATATGGTGGCTGATAGCTGCTATCGCGATTATAGGGGCTTTTATAGGGAGTATTGTTACAGCTTACATAGCTCCTCAATATTTATATGGCAAGATCCTTCCGTATCCGCCTGCGCTGCAGGTGCCAGGGAAGGCGTATACCAGAGTGGTTATTCCACAGGCTGTAAAAGAAACTGTAACCACAGCGGTGGCTGAGAAGGTTATGCCGGCTGTGGTGGGAATAGTGACTGTAGACATAACAACCGACCTATTTTTCAGGACGAGACAGGTTGAAGGTACGGGATCCGGCTTTATAATAGATTCTGATGGCTACATTGTTACAAATAACCATGTGGCCAGTAAAACTTCCCGAAGAGTGACAGTTTACCTGGCTGACGGAAGAACTCTGCCTGCCAGAGTACTATGGGCGGATCCATCTCTGGATCTTTCCATAATAAAGATAAATGCTACGAATTTGCCTGCAGTGGATTTGGGGGACTCTGATAAAGTGGTAGTTGGGCAGCAGGCCATAGCTATAGGCAATCCTTTAGGCCTCAGGTTCGAAAGGTCGGTTACAGCTGGGATTATAAGTGCTGTCAACAGAAGTATTATGATCAAGGAAGATGGTAGAAATTCTATACTGGAAGATTTGCTTCAGACTGATGCGTCTATAAATCCGGGAAATAGCGGGGGCCCACTGCTGGATGCCCAGGGTAATGTAGTAGGTATAAATTCAGCTAAAGTCAGTACGGCAGAAGGACTGGGTTTTGCTATACCTATAAACATCGTTAAGCCGGTGGCTCAGAAGATACTCAAGACGGGGAGTTTTAAGGCGGCATACATGGGTATAGTGGCATATGACAGGGAGATTGCCGGGTACTTTAACGAAAATATAAAGCTTACAAAGGGCGTATACATCGCTGACATTGATAGGCGCGGTCCTTCATATAGAGCGGGGCTGAGGCCAGGAGAAGTGATATTGAGCATTGATGGAAAGCCTGTGAATACAATGCTTAAGCTGAAGGAAATACTTTTTAGCAAGAACCCCGGTGATACCATAACGGTTACGACAAATAAAAAGGTGGTTAGCGTGAAGTTGCAATAAGATTTTGCAGCAAAGGAGGAGGCCTGGTATATCCGGGCATTTTTTATGGGTATAGATATTATTGCGGTAGGTAAGATAAAAGAAAAATACATACAGGAGGGCGTGAGCGAATACGCAAAGCGCCTTTCGAGGTACTGCAAATTAAATATTGTAGAGGTGCCGGATGAAAAAGCGCCGGAAAACCTCTCTGACGCTCAAAAAGAGCAGGTAAAGCAATTAGAAGGCGAGAGAATCAGGGCAAAGATAAAGAAGGGTAGCTTTGTCATTGTTACGGATATAAACGGTGAACAGATGTCGTCGGAACGATTGGCATCAAAATTAAATGAACTTATATTGTCAGGCAAGAACGATATAACGATTGTTATAGGAGGTTCACTGGGCTTATGCGATGAGCTGGTGAAAAATGCGGATATGCGGCTATCCTTTTCAAAATTGACCTTTCCACATCAACTCTTCAGATTGATACTTTTAGAACAGCTATATAGGTGTTTCAAGATAATACACGCTGAACCGTATCATAAGTGAGATTAAAATTTTTTCTGGGAGAAATAGGTTTTTTATATCCATATCCGCAGAAAGAACCGCCAATAAATCAATGTCACTGATTTTGTATATTAAATGACCCATAACATCAAGTAAATAATTGCATTGAATCATGAATGCGATGAAGAAAGTGTGTGTGTGGGGGGGATAGAAAGGAGGTTGTAGCAGCCAATAAAAAATAATTAACTTATTTGATTAAATACAAGAAACTGGTAAAATAATAGATGGAGATGTTATCAATAAGAGTAATTTTATTGAAAGGAGGAAAAGACCTGGTCAGGAGAATCCGTTAAATGAAAAACGGTTAAGTTTTTTGGACCAGGACAACTTATGAGTGCGAAAGATACTGTTTTAAAAGTTTTAAGCGAAGCCGGTAAGCCACTGAAGCCTGGAGAAATTGCAAATCTTGCGGGAATTGAACAAAAAGAAGTTCAAAAGGCGATAAAGGAATTAAAAGATGAGGGCAAAATAACCTCTCCTAAGAGATGTTATTATACTGTGAATCAATAAAAGAATAAATGGCGCCCAAAATAGCATGTCAAAAACATGCTATTTTTTATAAAACTTTTTAATCGTATTTTAATATTCACAGGCTTCCAATGGGTGTATAATGGTATGTATACAGGAGTATAAATATATAGATGCTATTTTTAGGGAGTGTAATTGATGGTACTAAAGACTTTTATCGATTTGATTTTGCACCTTGATAAGTACCTGGGAGCTGTAATTCAGACGTATGGTTTGATCACGTATTTTATTCTTTTTACAGTGATATTTTTAGAAACAGGTTTAGTTGTGACGCCTTTTTTGCCGGGGGATTCTCTTATATTTGCTGCAGGGACTTTTGCTGCAATAGGCTCTCTGAATATTGCAGTGTTATATGTAGTGCTGGCCATAGCTGCTATCCTGGGGGATACAGTGAACTATCATATCGGCAAAAAAATAGGGTATATGATATATGAACAGGAGAATGTTAAATTCATTAAGAAAGAGTACCTGCTGGAGGCTCGCAATTTTTATGAGAAATATGGGGCTATGACTATTGTGCTGGCCAGATTTATACCTATTATAAGGACGTTTGCCCCCTTTGTGGCTGGCATTGGCGAAATGCGATATTTGAGGTTTTTAAGTTACAATATGATTGGCGGCATAAGCTGGACTGCTTTATTCGCCTTTGGAGGGTATTATTTTGGAAATCTTAAGTTTGTTAAGGAAAATTTTAGCTTTGTCCTTGTAGCTATTATTTTAATATCGCTGTTACCTGCAATTATAAGTGTTTTAAAACACAAGGCAAAAACATAAGGATGAGAAATAAGTGCTCATCCTTATGTTTTTTATATATTTGATGTAACGCAATTTTACTATTTCATAAGGTTTTTTATGTAGCGGATATATACTTCTAATGCTATTTCAGGTTCTTCCAATTCGGGGTGCCACTTCTTTTCCCACTCCAATGACAACCAGCCGTTATAGCCATTTTGCTTCAGTATTTCAATGCATTGGGCTATAGGCATATCTCCCTGTCCGATCATACACAATTTAGCTTCTTTACCGACTCCGATAGAGTCTTTAATGTGTGTATGTTTGATATAATTTTTTAGCCTGGCGTAGGTTTCCTCTACAGGTTCGCTAAATGCCTTATAGGGGTGGTTTATATCCCAGAGGACTCCTACAGAGTTGCTGTCCACTTTTTCCAGGACTTTAAGTAGTCTGATTGTATTGGCGAAGTCTCCATGAGTTTCAATGAGAACGCATACGCCTTTGCTTTCTGCATAATGCCCCAGTTCGTTCATGGCGTTGGAAATCATATTGATGACATCCTCTTCTTCCTCCAGGTTGGGTATACTGTTTCCAAACACCCTTATAAAAGGCACCTCCATTTTAAAGGCCAGATCGATAGTATCTATACCTTCCTGCAAATAATTATTATAAGTGGCCTTATCGTGGAATGAACATGATGTATCGAGGCAACATATCTTCAGGTTCTTCTGCTTCAACAACATCTTTGTTTTATCAATGTTTTCAGGCAAAAATGGTTTTGCTTTTGGCAGATACATCTCTCCCTCTATGCCTCTTATCTCTATACCGTCGTACCCTAAACGCGCAGCTTCATCTAAGATTTTTTCCCACGGCCAGTCAGGGCATGAGAGAGTGGTAAACGATACCTTCATAATTGTTTCCCCCTTTGAGATTGTCGTCAATCTTTTGAATTTTGACAATAATATTGCAATTAAAAAGATGGGGATGCCCCATCTTGAAATTTATATATCGACATTCACGTATACTTCTTTTCCAGTTCTTGATGATTGATATATAGCATCCAGTATTACGCTTACTACATAGGCCTGCTCAGGTTTTACAGTCAGCGGTCCATCATTTGTGATGTGGTCAACCCATTCTTTTATTTCAAGATAGCTTCTATCTGGAAGTCTCTTAAGACTTGGCTGCCAGGTATATAGTTCTCCGAACTTTTCACCGTTTAACGTAAGGCCTTCTAATATTTCGGCACCGGCTTTTGTACCGCAAAGGATGCAGCTATTGTCTGATTCGCCTTTTGTGACCATGTTCAATGCCCAGCTGGATTCTACTGACACAACTGCACCGTTTTCAAATTTAACAAAGCCAAAAGCCGAATCCTCAACCTCAAATTTGTCAGGATCCCACGGTCCCCAGATATTAGCAGCATTTTTCATCTTGCCGAGCTTGTGAAAAGCGGCGCCTGTGACGCTGACAGGCTTATAATTGTCCATAAGCCATAACGTCATATCCAGTGCATGGGTAGCGATATCGATAAGTGGTCCACCGCCCTGTTTTTCCATGGATAGGAATTGTCCCCATGTCGGAACGCCGCGGCGACGCAAAGCGATTGCCCTGGCGTAATATATTTCACCAAGCTCTCCATTTTCTATCAGTTTCTTGAGGTATTGGGTTTCAGGTCTAAATCTGTTCTGATAGCCGATAGACAGCTTCATACCGGTTCGCCGGGCGGTCTCCAGCATTTTCCTTGCACCTTCAGCATCTTTTGCCATGGGTTTCTCGCACAGCACATGTTTTCCGGCTTCCATCGCTGCTATGGAGATTTCAGCATGAGCATCATTGGTGGTACATACGCTTACAGCGTCGACGTCTTTCATCTCCAGAAGCCTGCGATAATCAGTAAAAACCTTTGCATCGGGTGTACCATATCTTTTAGCACCTTCTGCCGCTCTTTCTTCGATTAAATCGCAGAATGCTACCATTTCCACATTGTCTAATTTGGCATAGTTGGGCATGTGTTTACCGTTAGCAATACCGCCAACGCCTATAATGCCAACCCTTAACTTATCAGCCATTGAATTTACCCCCTTATATATTGTCATGACATTATAATATATGATATTCGACAAAAGGATTAAAAATCCTGCGAAGATGTTTGATAAGTTCACGTACAATTTATAGATTTGTTGTGATATAATGATTATATGTGTACTGTGCATTTTTATCATTATTTGAGGGAGGAGAAATTTTTATGGCATCAAAAGTGTTATTTGCATCAGCTAGATACGATAAATACGACGGGAACGCGACATTACCGGCAAAATTCAGCAGAATGATTGACAAAATGGCTGCAGATATGGGCCTGGCAGAGGTGGTAAAAGACAAATGGACGGCAATAAAGATGCACTTAGGCCGTGGAATAGGTTATTCTACTATTCATCCGCTTTTTGTAAAAACATTGGTAGACAAACTAAAGGCTTTTGGTGCAAAAGTATATATAACAGATCAGGTTGTTGATGGAGCGAGAAATAGGGGTTACACTGAGGAATTTTTAGGTGTACCTATAGTGCCTGTATGTGGCTATTTAAATAAGTATTATTATGAGAAAAAAGTGGATTTCAAGACATTTAAGGACGTAGATATCGGAGGATACATACACGACGCAGAAGTTATGATAGACTTTTCTCATGTAAAAGGGCATGGCGTCTGCGGATATGGCGGGGCATGTAAAAATATTGCCATGGGCTGTGTGACAGACCGAACGAGGCAGCAGATTCACGGTCTTGAAGGAGGCCTGGAGTGGAATGAAGATCTTTGCATACATTGTGAACAATGTGTAAGCAGCTGCAATCACAACGCCAATAGTTTTGACGAAAATGGAAGATATGTAATAAATTATCATAATTGCACATTATGCCAGCACTGCGTGAAGGTATGTCCCACCGGCGCTATAAAGTTGGATACCCATAGGTATGAGGATTTCCAGACAGGAATGGCCATTTGCACTGAAGAGGTATTGAAAACTTTTGAACCAGGTCACGTATTCTATATTAATTTCCTCACAAACATAACAGCGCTTTGTGATTGCTGGGGACTTACTACGCCATCGCTGGTACCTGATATTGGTATTATGGCATCTCAAGATATTGTGGCTATTGAGCGCGCCAGCTTGGATTCCATAAAAGTAGAAGATCTCATCGAAGCTGGAGTTCCTATGGGTATGGAATTGGGAGAGACAGGTCACCTGTTTGAGAGGCTTCATGGCAAAAACCCATTTATACAGTTGAATGAACTGGAAAAGCGAAATCTTGGGACGCAGGAATATGAAATAGAAGAGGTACTGTAAAAATATTAGGAAGAGTGGAGAATAAAAGAGAGGCCGTCAGGGTCTCTCTTTTCGTATTTTATTTATGCTTTCAATGAAAGATACAAAAGTGGGGTTTTTTATGAAGTCATCGTCCATGGTTATTTTTTCTTTAATTGCTTTTGATATATTGTTGGCTTCTTTTGTGTCGCCTACAAGAATAGCTCCTACTGGCATATTATTTTTAAAGAATACCTTTTTGTATATGCTTTTTGATTTATCAGTGTCTTCAACGGCAAATTGATATGAACCGTCATTGCAGAGGTCTCCTGCCGAAAAGATGTCGACTCCGAACACCTTTACGTAATTTGATGGCACGATTTCACTATAGAGAATCTCTTCTCCAGCCATATTAGTTCCCGCAACTTTTCCCTGCTCTCTGGCTACCGGCCATATTCCATAGGAATATCCGTTATATTCTGCCACATCTCCAGCGGCGTATACGTTTTCTATGTTGGTCTTCATGTGCTGATCTACCACTATGCCTCTGTTTGCGTTAATAGGGCTATCTTTTAATAATGCTACATTGGATCTGACACCTGTAGAGAAAATGACAAAATCCACCGGTATGGCAGAAGAGCCATTTATATCAATGCTTGAAACGGATTGCTCACCGTTGATTTTTTTGAGTTGAGCAGAAACTATAAAAGAGATACCGGCTTTTTCACCCATAGACTGTATGATTTCTGCAGCGTTTTTGTCTAATTGTTTTACCATTATATAAGCTGAATTTTCGATAACATATATTTTTTTGCCTTTATTGGCCAATGCCCAGGCGGCTTCAAGACCTAATACCCCACCACCGATAATGGCTCCCGTTTTTTTGTCTTTAATATAATCGTAGATTTTTTTGGTATCATTTAACGTCCTTATGGTGAACACCCCGTTTAAGTTGGTACCAACAATCGATGGTATAAAAGGATAGCTTCCCATTGCGAGAAGGAGTTTTGAGTATTCAAGAACGATGCCATCGTCTAGTGTTATATTTTGTTGTGCAAAATCAATACCGGTGACGCGATGATTTAAGAGAACTTTTATATTTTTTTCAATGTACCATTCGGGTTTGTGTACCAGTAAATTTTCTGCGATTGGGTCTTCGCCTAATAAATGAGATAGCTGTGTCCTATAATAGGTGTGATAAGGCTCTTCGCTTACCATGGTAACGGGAGTTTCACCATCAATGCGTCTGATGGCTTCGGCAGCAGAAAGGGCTGCTATGCCATTGCCTATGATAACAAAATGCTCCAAATCCCTCATCTCCTTTACTTACCAGTATAAACCAGCATGGCAAGGATGTCAATAATATTTATCAGGTTAAAATTATTTTCCCCAAAAAGTTCCTGGTCCGAATGTGTTTTGGATCAGAAAATATAACGTTTGGAGAGCCTTCTTCTAAAATCATACCATCGTCCATAAAGACGACCTTATCTGCCACTTCTTTTGCAAATCCCATCTCGTGGGTCACGACTATCATGGTCATACCTTCACCAGCTAATTCTTTCATTACGTTTAAGACTTCTTGTACCAGTTCGGGATCCAGAGCCGATGTGGGCTCGTCAAAAAGCATTATTTTAGGTTGCATAGCTAAAGCCCTGGCTATAGCTACTCTTTGCTTTTGACCTCCTGAAAGCCTTGAGGGATACTCATCTTTTTTATCCAGAAGGCCTACTTTTTTTAATAGATTTAATCCTTTCTCTATGGCCTTATCTCTGGGCATTTTTTTCACTGTTATAGGCCCTTCTATTACATTTTGCAGTGCTGTCATGTGAGGAAACAGGTTAAAGTGTTGAAAAACCATCCCTATCTCTTGCTGGAGTACCCTGTAATTCTTATTTCTTTCATCTAGCTTTTGACCTTCTATATAAATAGTGCCGCTATCTGGTCTTTCGAGACCCTTTATACACCGCAAAAGCGTGCTCTTACCTGAGCCGCTTGGTCCTATGATAACCAGGACTTCTCCGTTTTTTACGTCCAGGTTGATGCCCTTTAAAATTTCATTTGTACCAAAAAATTTGCGCAAGTTGTTTATAGAAATCATCGCTGCACTGTTATTCATATACAGAATATCTCCTTTCCATTTTCCCGAAGATTAGTGTAAATATAGACGTCAGCAGAAGGTAATAAAGTCCTGCTAAAGTAAATACTTCTACAGGTTTAAATGAATTGGAATACATCTGCAGCGCCGTACGCATCAGATCAACCATCGCTATAGTTGATACTAAAGATGAATCTTTAAGGAGCGCAATGAACTCATTCCCCATAGGCGGTATAAGTCTTCTATATGCCTGGGGCAGAATTATTCGCTTCATGGCCTGTAAGTATGTCATGCCCAGTGCTTTTGCAGCTTCCATTTGACCCTTATCGATGGATTGTATGCCACCCCTTATTATTTCAGCTACGTATGCAGCTGAGTTTAAGCTCATACCTATAACCGCAGCGGGGAAAGGGTTCAACTTTATACCCAGAGATGGAAGCCCGTAGTATATGGTAAATAGCTGGAGCAAAAGAGGCGTGCCTCTCATGATGTATATATAGAATCCGGCAATTTTAGATACAATAAAGTTACTGGAGATTTTCATTAAGGCTAATATCAATCCTAAAATGGTACCAAAGATTATCGAAAGTATTGTAAGCTCTATAGTCATGATTGCTCCTATTCCTAGAACAGGAATTAAACTTAAAAAGTATTTAAAGTCCAATTTTTTCACCCCTATTTATAAATAATTTTTGCCCTTTGAGGTTTTCAAAGGGCAAAAAGTTATTCCCACGTAGATATATCTTCGCCAAACCACTTTTTAGATATCCTGGCCATAGTTCCGTCTTTTTTCATTTCTGCCATGACTTTATTGAGGGCCTTTTGAAGTTCTTTGTCCTGTTTCCTGTAAGCGATGCCAAAAGGCTCTTTATTCAGCGAGAGCACCACTTTAAATTGATTGGGTCTTTTGGTCATGTAATATCTGCCTACCAGTTCATCGACCACAATAGCATCTAATCTTCCTGCATCAAGATCTAAAAATGCTTCGGTATATTTAGAGTATTTTTTTAAATCTTTTAACCCTTTGAGCTTTTTAGCTGCTTCTTCACCTGTACTTCCCAACTGAGTTCCAACTACTTTCCCCTTTAAATCGTCTTGGGTCTTTATGGTGTTATTTTCCGCTTTTACAACTACCACCTGTGATTCATTTATATATGCAGGGCTAAAATCTACTTCCTTCGCCCTCTCCTTTGTTATACTCATGCCAGACCAGATGATATCGAATTTCCCCGACTTAAGAGCCAATATTACACCATTCCAGTCTGTGGGAATCCATTCTACCTTTACACCAAGCCTTTTACCTGCTTCCCTTGCCAGGTCGATATCGTACCCAACCAGCTGATTTTTATCGTCTCTAAACTCCATAGGAGGAAATGCGTCATCTATACCTATTGTGAGCTTGCCGGCTTGTTTTACTCTTTGAAGGGAATTGTCACTTACGCCTGAGGATTTTGATGCGCTAGAAGAACTATTGGATGTGCATCCAACCAATACTGCCGAGATTAAAAGGAACACAGTTATGATTAAACCGATTTTGCGCAATATACGTTTGTTCATTTCTTTTTCTCCTCTCACCAATTTCTTATTTTAATATCAGGTTTTATTATACTTTATCGCGGTAAAATTGTAAATAAGTAAAATTTTTTGCTTAGATTCGTAATTTGAATGCTACAAAATTGTTTGAGTACAAAATCGGAAACAATCTATTTGTAAATATTGTAAATTGCGAATTAAAAGAAAAAGCTTCGAAAATGTTGACAAATGTATATGGATGTTATATAATACATCTGTCAATAGAAGTTGCGCCTGTAGCTCAGTGGATAGAGCAGTGGTTTCCTAAACCACGTGTCGGAGGTTCGATTCCTTTCAGGCGCACAGCAAAAAGCCCTTGTAGAGATTACAAGGGCTTTAAATTTTATTTGTATGCTTTAAACCAGATTCCGCCACTGCCATCATATTTCCTTCCGAAAGTTATTACGGGATGGAGATCAGTTTTTTCTACTTGAAAAGCTACCCATCCTTCGTGCGATGCACCTTTGTATAAGGAAGTATCTATTGATGGATCCGGTGCAACTATCAAAGGTGTATCATATACTTTGCCTTTTTCAGATACTAACTTAAAACTTGCTTGAGATAAGTCATAAGCATTTTGTGCATCAATGAGTTCGAATTTTATTTTAGCTAACAAATATTCATAGCCATCTTTGGGAGGTTCATTAAACATATTAGCGTTTTCTACCATCTTCCAAGCTTCTTCTCCTCTAATTATATCTGTCACAGTAACTTTTGCTTTATATTTATCTAACAAAAAATCGTAATCAATTATTAATGGTGTATTTATAGATGCAGGATTATTTATAGAATATCCTATTTCACCGGTATTAGTTGAACCTTTATCATTGATATGTACTGTACCTGTTTTGCCATCCCATATGACATCCTTATCGAGCATCGTACTGATTGCTCGTAATGGTACATATGTTGTACCTTTGTATAAGATGTTGTCTGCTACTACTGGTTTGCCGTTTACCTTAATTTTTACAGTATTTAGTTTAACCTCAATTTTTTGCATTGCAGTTGCCGCTATTCCTGAAGAAAATGCCATAATAATGGTTGCAACTAAGAAACCAGCAATGAAGTTTTTAATTGATTTTTTCATAAAAACCCTCCTCTATCTGGTAAAGTTTAAGTATTAATTAAACATTTAACAAAAAAGAGAATTTTCACAATATAAGTTTAACACTCAATGTTCTAAAAGAAAAGGGGTTTTTTAAAATATATTTTTCTGGTAATTTTTGATAATCTCACAGTTTTCTACAATGTAGCTTTCACTATTACCAGGAGACCTTTTACACTTGCGGAGATGTAGTTCACTTGTTTGTCGAATTCGGAATAAAGTTTTACCGTATCTAAAAAGTTTTACTTATCTAAATTGTAAATCACAGGCAGCTACCTGCTTGTGTTGACAAAGTGACGACCTTGTGTTAAAATAAAGGCTGTTGGTGATAGTGTGTGACTGAGCATGAGCGTAATATGGATGAAGCACTGGCGGAGGCCAGAAAGGCTTTGGAAATGGATGAGGTGCCTGTTGGTGCTGTAATTGTAAAAGACGGCTGTATTGTGGGCAGAGGCTACAATCAGAGAGAGATGAAGAAAGATGCTACGGCTCATGCGGAAATTTTAGCGATACAGGATGCTAATATTCGCTTAGGCGGTTGGCGTTTGAATGATTGTGATATGTATGTGACTTTAGAACCTTGTCCGATGTGTGCTGGCGCAATAGTTTTAGCACGTATAAAGCGTCTATTTATAGGAGCTATGGATCCCAAGGCTGGCGCATGTGGCAGCCTTATGAATATAGTACAGGATGAGCGTTTAAATCATCGAGTAGAGGTTATAAAAGGTATTAAAGCCGAAGAGTGTAGTGCTTTGTTGAAAGACTTTTTTAGAAAAAAGAGAATAAAAAAGTTATGAGTAGAGCATATTAGCATGGAGAGATGGCTGAGTGGTCGAAAGCGCTCGCCTCGAAAGCGAGTGGACACATTAACGTGTCCCGTGAGTTCGAATCTCACTCTCTCCGCCATATACTAACTATTATATATGGAGAGATGGCTGAGTGGTCGAAGGCGCTCGATTGGAAATCGAGTGTACGTCTAAAAAGGCGTACCGCGGGTTCAAATCCCGCTCTCTCCGCCAAGTCATGGCCATGCTAGATGGGGAGTTGGCGGTGCCCTGTACCTGCAATCCGCCTTAGCAGGATTGAATTCCGGAGTTGAGGCTTAGCCCTGTGAGGTCTGACTTTTGCAAGTGGCGATGAGGATTGGGTCCTGCGCAACGCAACTCCATGAACCCCGCCAGGTCCGGGAGGAAGCAACGGTAAGTGGACACTTGCGTGTGCCGCAGGGTAGCCTGGTCTGAGTTAACTACAAGAGTTCCGCTCGGAGGGCTATGTCGAAATCCGGTGCATGGCCTATACATAACGATGCAGTTGAGAGTTCCCTGTGAGGGGCTCTTTTATTATATGCACATTATATGCAATATACTTATTTGTTTGTCATGAGCGGATAGTCGTCAATTTATTGTCGATGTAATTAAGGCATCAGGTATAGAAACGGGCAAGTAAAAATGGGACATTTCGCCGATGCGAGTGGGAGGATATAGTTATGTCTATATATGATACAATAATTGTGGGGGCAGGCCCGGCAGGAGCGACAGCTGCCAGGGATCTGGCATCACAAGGCTACAAAGTACTGCTTATCGAAAAAGAGGTGTTGCCTCGCTATAAAGCATGTGGAGGAGGCCTTACTAAAAAGTGCTATGATCTTTTTGATTTTGACATATCTGACGTCGTAGAAGACATGACATATAAGATGGTATTTGCTTATGGTAAAGGCGAACCTGTTGTGTTAGAATCGACAGAACCGTGGATCTACATGGTAAAGAGGGATGTTTTTGATGCGCGATTGGTACAAAAAGCCTGTGAAGCCGGGGTGGAGTTTCACCAGGGAGAAAAAGTTGTGGATGTGATTCAACAAGAAGACGGTGTACATATCATAACTGAAAAAAGTGAGTATAGCGGGAAATATGTGGTGGCTGCTGACGGTATATTTAGCGTTATTGGCAAAAAATTTGGGATAAAAAGGCGTTATGGGATAGCATTGGAGGCGGAAATTCCTGTTGGGAAGGAAGCTTTAGAAAGGTATAAGGGGACTGTAAAAGTGGATTTTAATGCAATAAGGGGAGGTTATGCCTGGATTTTCCCGAAATCTGACAGCTTGTCAGGCATAGGTACTTTTGTAAAAAAGTATAATAATTTAAGAGATTTGCTTTATAATTTTATGGAGAAAGAAGATATACCACCAGGTTCTATTGCTACCCTAAAAGGTCATCCCATTGCTTTAAACGACGGGAGCTTTGATGCATTTTCTGTCGATAGGATTGTGTTTGCAGGGGATGCGGCGATGCTGACGGATCCATTTACAGGTGAAGGCATATATTATGCAGTAAAAAGCGGGATACTGGCGGCCAGATCTATTGCCAGGGCCCTTTCAGGTGGTGGTAAAGATGGGATTAAAAGTTACAATAACAGTATAAAAAAAGCATTTATAAAGGATATAAAAGTGGCATCACTTATAGCAAATGTATTTTATAGAGATTATGAACGGGTTTTTACCATTATTAAAAAGCATCCAAATGTCATGAATTACTTTGGCGATCTTGTGCGCGGCAAAGAAAGCTATAGTCGTATGCCTTTTGACATCATGCGCGATGCGGTTGGGTTCAATAAAGTGAAAAAGCTTAAGAGAAGCTTTGAAGCTTGATGGAGATGATGTTATGTATACTGCGCTGTACAGGAGGTTCAGGCCGAGCAACTTTTCAGAAGTGGTTGGTCAGCAGCATGTGGTCAGGACATTAAAAAATCAGGTAATAACGGGCAATCTAGCCCATGCTTATTTGTTCTGCGGTACAAGGGGAACCGGTAAAACCAGCATTGCCAGGATTTTTGCAAAAGCAGTGAATTGTAGCAATAATGCCAAGGGAGACCCCTGCGGCATCTGTGATAACTGCAAGGCAATCGATGACGCTACTTTCATGGACATATATGAAATTGATGCAGCATCCAACAATAGCGTTGACAATATCAGGGACTTAAGGGACAATGTAATATATCCACCTGCGATGGGGAACTATAAGGTTTATATTATTGATGAGGTTCACATGCTCTCTACTTCGGCTTTTAATGCTTTTTTAAAGACATTGGAAGAACCACCCGCTCATGCCATATTCATTTTGGCCACAACAGATCCTCAGAAGATACCTGCGACTATTCTATCGCGATGTCAGCGCTTTGATTTTAGGCGAATCTCCGACGGTGATATGATGGCGCATTTAAGGTCTATAGCGGATAGGGTTGGAGTGAAAGTAGATGATATGGCTTTGAATCTTATCGTATCAAAGGCTGATGGCGCGGTCAGGGATGCTTTGAGCTTGTTAGACAAATGCATATCCTATTGTGGAGACACAATCACTCATGAGGATGCTCTGGAGGTATTAGGTGCACTAGATGACGATATTCTTCTTCGATTTTCAAGGGCTGTTTTAGATTATAATGTAGCAGAAGCTTTAAAAATTGTAGAAGACGTTTATGGAGCTGGAAGAGATGCAGCTCAATTTTTAGATGATGTCATAAGGCATTTTAGGAATTTGTTGATGGCCAGGATGGTGGGTACAGGGCTGGAAGAATACGCAGGACATCTCGAAGATGAGATAAGAAGACAGATTATGGGATACAGTGAAAATCGACTGATAAGGTGCATTGAGATATTAAACAGCTCTGCTAATCAGATTAAATGGGCAGTGTTACCTAAAGTGATATTAGAAGTGGCGGTAGTGAGGTTATGCCAGCCTGATATCGACAATGATATCAATGGACTTCTGGACAGAATAGAAAGATTAGAAAAGCAAGCCACCTTTTCTAAAGGACAAAGCGAGGGTCAGGTTGCTACTATATCGCAAACAGTTAGCGGCGATAAAGCTGGCTTAGAAAATGGCAAAAAGGCCATGGAAACCAGAAGTGTTGAAAAGGCGTCAGATGCTGGTGCAGGAACCAAGAAAGTTGCAGATGTTAAGGGCCTTCCTGATATACGCGATGTATGGTCTGCTCTTCTGGATGGGGTTAAAAGAGAAAAAATGGCGCTTTATGTTTTTATGAAAAATGCAACTCCGCGATATGAAAATGGAGCATTGATCGTCGAGGTAGATAAGTCCATTTTCAGGGATGCGCTTAAAAAAGCAGAAAATGTTGCTTTTATAGAAAACTTATTGAAAAAAATTACTGGTATTGAAATGGCCTTTCGCCCTGAACTAAAAAAAGATGATGAGAGTCAGAAAGCCGAGAAAGAGATGGTGAATGAATTGATCTCGTTTTTTGGAAAAGATAAAGTGCAAATTATAAAAGAATAATCAGTTGATGTAGCGATACTATATGTTTATGTATTATAATATAGTAGTATAAAAATAAACTGATTGGAGGATTTGATTATGCCGAAAGGTTTTCCGGGTATGGGCAATATGAACAATATGCTGAAACAGGTTCAAAAAATGCAACAGGAGATAGAAAAACTGCAGGAAGAAATAAAAAATCGCACGGTAGAGGCTTCAGCAGGTGGCGGCGCTGTTACAGCGGTAGTGAATGGTAAAAAAGAACTGGTAGATATTAAAATCGATGAATCCGCAGCTGAGGATATAGAGATGCTCCAGGACTTGATTTTGGCTGCTGTAAATGAAGCTTTGAGGAAAGCTGATGAAATAGTGTCTAACGAAATGAGTAAGATCACAGCAGGCTTCAATATACCTGGTTTTCCAGGAATAGGGTGAAATATAATGAATTACTATGCTCCTCCTATTGCCAGATTAATAGAAGAACTGGGCAAATTGCCAGGTGTAGGACCAAAAACAGCGCAACGTTTGGCTTTTTATCTTTTAAATTCGCCGAGGGAATACGTGGAGTCTTTGGCCAGAGCTATGGTTGAAGCTAAAAATAAACTCAAGTATTGCTCTGTATGTATGAACATAACGGATAGCGATGTCTGCAGTATTTGTTCTGATCCAGTGAGAGATAAGAGCACCATTTGCGTTGTAGAAGATCCCAGGGATGTAGTGGCTATGGAGAAGACTAAAAATTATAAAGGCCTTTATCATGTCCTTCACGGTGTCATATCCCCGATGGATGGTATAGGTCCAGATCAGCTGAAAATAAAGGAACTTATATCCCGTTGTACTGATGATGTAAAGGAAGTGATAATTGCTACAAATCCAGATGTAGAAGGTGAGGCGACAGCCATGTATATTTCCAGACTGATAAAGCCATTGGGGATAAAAGTCACCAGGATTGCCCATGGCATACCTGTTGGAGGGGACCTGGAATACGCAGATGAAGTCACACTTATGAGAGCACTAGAAGGCCGCAGGGAGATGTTGTAAATAAGCAATCCTTTCACTTTTTTTATCCTTTTTCCCTGCTAAATTTTCTAATAACTCTATCTCATCGCTTTTTATAAACCGTTTGTTGAAAATATAGATATCATTCCATATCTAGTAATTTTTCCAACTGACTTTATTTGTGTTATTTCTTTGAGCTTTTTCTGCTATTATTCTAGCTATCCTGTTTCCACTGGATGTGCTTCACCTGGCTTCCAGCTGTTTCGTCTGTCGCGTTACGTTGCGCTGTATCTGCCCTTCAAAGGTTTCAAGCCGTTCTTAAGGTAGATCTTCTTTATATTCTGTTATAGATTGTGTAAGGCTGGGAATAATAATCATAGATTGGTAAGGATACACTTATGTGTTGCCTTACCTTTTTATTTTTATCTATTATTATGTAGAAAATTTGCCAATTTTATGCGAGAAATAGAAAATTAATTAATTATACTCAGCAAACAAGGGTAATTTATTTTGCAATTTTAGAGTATTTTTTTGTTGAAATAATGTACTGTTTAGCAGCTAATATTTTTGTTAAGCTTTTTTAAGAATCTAGTAAAAATAGTGTGTGAAGATGGAGGAAAATGAAGAAATATGTAGAATATTAAAGACAAAAATTTGCCCATTTGAAAATTATATGGTAAATTATGCATTTTGAATGTCTCGATATTCGGTAATTAGAGTTATATTTTGGTTTTGGAAATAAATTCTTAAAATAAATTTATTAAAACTTTAAGTTGATAAAAGAGGAGGGAATTTCTTGCTTGATATGAAAACAAAACATTGAAAGTGAAGGATTTTAGGGTTTTACAAAGACTATAAATTTAGGAGAAGGAGGATATTGCAATGCAACTACCAATTCAGAATATTTACATTCAAAACCTATTTGTATTCTTATATGTACTGGTAATTTATTATTTTATATTCTGGACTAAAAATTTAAAGATCAATGATATTTTTGCTATTATCAGTCTTACTGTTATAGTTGTTCTTCCATATACGATTTATGTTCAGTATTATTTATATTTTAATGTAATAAACAATATTGAGCATGGACCTATATACATTGCACCTTTAGAGGAGTTTACAAAGGTTATACCTGTAATTTATATAATGTCCAAGAAAAGAAAGAGAAATCTTTCTCTATCTGATTTTGCATATGCAGGTATAGTATCTGGTGCGAGCTTTAACTTTTTTGAAGATTTGCTCTATAAAAGAGGTAAGGAACAACTTAATTTTTTTTGTGGTTCTCTGAATTCATTTGAATTTATTGATATGAAGGTTAATTTTTCACATATTGTAGCAACGGGACTTATTGTTCTTTGCATGGGCCTTGTCGTAAAAGTCAAAGGAGGTATATTAAAAAAGCTACCTTTTATTTTATTAACTCTTTTTGCTTTTGCATATTTCGCATTTGAACATGGATTTTATAATGCTACACTAAGCGAATCGTTTTTGGGTATAATAGAATACCCTCATAATAAGATTGCTGTGTATATTCATAATCTTTTGGGGAAAAACAGTTATTCACATATTATATTATTCTTTGCAAGTATTATAATTGCTATAGTTGAAACGGTGACTAAATATAAATACGAAAAACAAGTAATAAATGAAGTAGAAAGGAGTACAGACTGATGAAAAACAAGTATAAAAATTTAAATAAGCATTTACTTATAATATGTAGTATCATTATCTTATTTACTTTATATATTTTACTATCATTTATATCATTTAATCAGGCTGACGGGGGTTTTTTACTTGCTGGATTCTTAAAATTTATAAAAGAATTTTTTAATATATGGCAGAGTTACCCATGGCTTAGAATTGCTGTTTTTTGTATGGTTATTGGTCTTTCTTTCTATTTAGGTGGAGCGGTAATTGGGGTTACAACATTTTCTATGTTTATTGATCCTATTTTCAGTGCATTTACAAAGACAGAATTGGGACAGAAACTGCGAAATAAAAATAAAAGGGTATATGATATGACACTACAAGGTTTATCTTTCCTATTTAATGTTATTGCTATATGTGTGGTAGGTGTAGATCTAATAAAAGTGCCCAAGACATTCTTTGAAATGTTAAAGTATGGTGTAGAACTACCATTTGAATTTGCTTCCATTATTGAATTTTGCAAGAAATTTCTTAATATTACCAAATCTGATGCAGCTACTGAATACGTAGATAATCTCATTAAAGATGAAAATAATGTAACATCTATAATAAGTGTATTGTTGACTTTTGCTCTTCTATTTTCGGTTGTTCATATTAAAGTCAACAACGCAAAATACGAGCAGACAAAAAATTTTTATAAATATCTTTTAAGTGCTGAAATGGAACATAATATGAATTTAAATAAGTTTGAAGATTTTTATCTTTCTTATAGAAAGATAAACTGGCTTATAGATAAAATTTATGAAAATGAATCGAAAATAGTTAATTTAGAAGAGTATACCGAGCGTTACCTGGACTTAATAGACAAAATAGGTTATATATCTGATACACAAGAAGCTTATGAAACCATAAAAGAGTTTGTAGGATTTGTAGAGAAAAAATTTATTGAAGCCAAGGATAGGTTTAAAAATTTGAGTTTTTATGAGAAAACAAATTATAAATTATTTAATAATGAGAGTGAAGAATATAAACGATATATAAATACAGTGGTTATAATGGTTGAAACAGCCAGGGAAAAAAATTTAGAGTATTTGAAAATAAAAAATGATGAGGGATATAACTGGAATAATGTCGAAGATTTGGACAAAGAGCTTTATAGGTATTTTATAGGTTTAAAAAGAAATTTAGATTCTACAAACCAGCTTAATGAAAGCAATATTTTTTCAGGCCAAAATGAGCTTTACCTATTGTCTCATAACAAGGAAATGTTGGCTATATTGGAAGATTTAACGCCAGGTATTAAAGAAAACTTTCATTATAATGGTTTTGAAATATCATATAATTTTTTAACAGAAAACGCATTGATAAAAGATAAAGATACTATTTTAGATTTACAAAATGTCCCTTATGAGTTTATAATATATTTAAAAGATAAATCAAATAATTTATCAAAAGAGGAAAAGAATAAGATAGCAAATGATTTTATTATGGCTATAGAAAAGAAAGAAGAACTGACTGTTAGAGATTTATTGGATATTATCTTTCTAGATATGGTATCTTCTGATAAAAATATACGTAAAAAGATAAATGCTTTGTTGGATAGAGTGGTTGCGAAACAAGGGTATCTTATTAATTATGCAATAGAAGGTATTGTATTGGATTTAAAGGATCTTTTTATTAATTTTAATATAGATTTGTTAACTAATGATAGCTACGACCCATATCAACGTGACAGATACTCTCGTATGATTGATTTGTTAAAGGGCAAAAACAATACTTTAAGTAGGGAATATTTACAATTTTATTTAAATATTTACGACACGATTAAAATTAGATTTAAAACATATTTTGAACAACTAAGAGCTGATTTGTATAGATCAGATATTGAAGATATAGATAAATACAGAAAATGCTATGAGAAATACAGGGAAAGTTTAAAATATTTTACTGACTTTGTGATGCCTTATAATGTTTATTAAAGTAAAGGAGATGTGTCACGTGATAAAACAATTTGATTTGAAAAGGTTTTTACCTGTCAACTGCAAAGTAGAGTATGGGGACAATGGCCAAATTTATCTTTTATGTAGTAAGGAAGGAGGAAAATTAGAAGTTACAGGGGAACCTGGAACATTAGGCGGGGTAGAGTGGAAAGATGCGAAATATATAGTTTTTGATGCTGTGAATCATGAAGATTGGGTTATGGGTGTTACATTGGAATTTTGGAGGAAAGGAAATAAAGGGGATGAGCCTAATATATCTGTAACACTTGGGCTGCTACCTGGTGTTAAAACTAGACTATCTTTCCCTCTTGAGGCATTGAATTCGCAGAAAATGTTTCTGGACAGAACTCCTGGAAAACTAAAAACAGTATTATTTGGAAATAAAGTGGCAATAGATGAGATTGATCGCTTTGCTATAGGGGTTATGAAATGCTTCAGTGAACAAAAATTGGAGATTTCCAACTTTCATCTTTCACAAAATGAACCTGATTACCCGTTGCCTGATATTAAGCTGGTAGATGAAATGGGCCAGTATGCAATTAAGGAGTGGCCATCAAAAACGAAAAGTATAAATGAGCTTAAGGTTTATCTAAAGGAAGAATCAGCTAAGCCAGATGATGCGATATTCTCTGACAACCGAAGCCATTACGGAGGATGGAAGGAAAAGAAGTTTGAGAGTACAGGATACTTTAGGACTCAATATGATGGAGAAAGATGGTGGCTGGTTGATCCCGAAGGTTATGCTTTTCAAAGCATTGGTCTAGATTGTGTTAATCCTGGAGTTTCGGGGAGGGTAGACGGCATAAAAAAACTCTACAAATGGCTACCTGATGAGAATGGAGAATATAAAGAAGCTTGGCGAAAGGAAGGCAAGCTCGAGTTTTTTGATTTTGGTATAGCGAATTTGATCAGGGTATTTGGTGAAAAATGGTGGAGTGAATGGGCAAAGATTACGCGAAGAAGACTCATAGAATGGGGCTTTAATACTATTGGCAACTGGTCATCACTTGAATTCATACGTTATGCTAAATTACCCTATGTATGGCAGCTTAACAATTTCCCCGATACGACTAAGAAGGTGTTCAGGGATTTTCCTGATGTATTTAGCCCGGAATATCAAAAAAAAGCAAATGAATTTGCTAAACAGCTTGAGGATTTTGTAGATGATCCTTATATGATCGGTTATTTTTTAAGAAATGAACCTCAATGGGCTTTTATACAGGATCTCAACATAGCTGAAGAATTACTGGAGAATGAAGAAGATTTATTTTCGAAAGAAATCCTGATAGAATTCCTATCAAAAAGATATGGCGGTGATATTAAAGAGTTCAACAGAGCATGGAATGTTTCACTTCAAAGTTTTGAATGCTTGAAGAAAGGAATTAGACGGGCATCAAAGCTATCCAAGGCTGCTGAAAAGGATCTAACGGATTTTTCTAGAATGATGATTAAGGCATATGTAGAAATTCCTAGTGTAGCTTGCAAGAGGGTAGACCCATATCACATGAATTTGGGCATGCGATATGCTTTTATCTCAAATGAGAATCTTTTAGCCGGTTGCGAGAACTTTGATGTTTTCTCTATCAATTGCTATAAGATTAATCCATTTGAAGATGTAGAGAGTATAGGACGGTTAACCAATATGCCAGTGATGATAGGGGAATTTCATTTTGGGGCACTGGATAGGGGACTACCGGCCACAGGATTACGTGGAGTAACTACGCAGGAAGAACGAGGCAAGGCCTATCGATATTATATGGAAAATGGAGTTAGCAGTAAATATTTTGTTGGAGCTCATTATTTTACATTAAATGATCAAGCGGTTTTGGGAAGATTTGATGGCGAAAATTTCCAGATTGGCTGTGTAGATATCTGCCATAAGCCTTATGCTGAATTTATTCACGGTGTCATAGAAACAAATAGGGTTCTCTATGAAGTGGCTGATGGCAGACGAAAAGGCTATAATCAACCACCTCATGAAATTCCTAAAGTGGGGTTCTAAGTTTTTTTATTTAAAAATGGAGTTTATTTTATTTTTGAAAGGAGTTTGTTATGGTTACATCAATTGCTCTTGACCGTGTTTTTTCTGCCCTTTCACTGGCATTGGACCTGGCGGAAAACGTGCCGTATGGGCATGGCCGCAGAGTTGCCTTTTTATCTCTTGTGGTTTCTGAAAAATTAGGCCTTGGCAAAGAGGCAATGAGGGAACTTTATTATGCAGGCCTGCTTCACGATATAGGTATGAGCAGTGCCATGGCTGAAGAACATTTTAATTCTGATATTGCTATGCTGCATGCAAAAAAGGGCAGTGAAATAGTAAAGAATTTACCTATTGGCGATAAGATTTCTGATATAATAAGGTATCATCACGAAAATTGGGATGGCAGTGGCGGATTTAAGATAAAAGGTGAAGATATACCTTTGGGCTCGCGGATCATCTATGCTGTAGACCAATTTGATATAAGGTTTGACAAATCGAGAGATTATTACGATCAAAAGGGGCACCTGATGAATTGGCTTAAGTACAACGGGAACAAGATGTTTGATCCGGAGATTGTAGCGATTCTTTTAAAGCTTATGCAGGCAGATAAATTCTGGCTTGACATGGTTCATTTTGATGAAATATATGCGCGACCTGACGTAGTTTTTGATCATATAGTATATTTAGATGTTGATAAATTGATTGGCATTGCGGAGGTATTTGCCGATATAATAGATATCAGAAGCCGGTTTACGTATAACCATTCAAAAAGGCTGGCTAAAACGGCGTTGAATGTCTGCAGAAAATGCCATAATGATGACTTAACTAACGGTAAGATCTACATAGCAGCACTACTTCACGACTTAGGCAAACTGGTGGTACCCAACGAGATACTGGAAAAACAAGGTAAACTTGACGACTATGAATTTAACGTGATAAAGTCACACCCTTATTATACTAAAGTGATCTTAAGACAAATTGAAGGGTTTGAGGACATAGCTCAATGGGCGGGAAATCATCACGAAAAACTTGATTGCAGTGGCTATCCTGAACGCTTGTGCAAAGAACAGTTGACATTTTATGATCAACTTATAGGTATATGCGATATGTATACGGCTCTTACGGAGGATAGACCATATAGAAAAGGTTTAAGCCACAAGGAAGCTATCGAGATGCTGGGTAAAAGTGCAAAAGATGGAAAGATTGATTCGGAGGTGTTAAGCCTCATAGCTGATTTGGCCTGATGAGTAACTGTCATAAATCGTGACTTCTTAATAGCGATGATATTAAAAATTTCGTAAATACATAAGAGAAATATGAAATGTATAAAAGTATAAATATTCGCATAAGTATAAATAAGGCTCCCATGGTTAATAATTGACATATAATATATTTTAGGGAGGACCTTATTTATGTATAGTAAGTTTGTTCGGAGTGTGGCAGCGGCATTTGTTTCAATGATTGGTAGCCAAAGTCAAAATAAGATAGTGGACGAAAAACAAGCGTATATCGATATAATAGAAAAAGCCAGAGAGGAGATGCAGATAGCTGAGAGATATTTTGAGACTGTATCCGATCCGGATCTGGTAGATCATGCCATTTTCCAACTAGAGGCGGCTAGAAAGAAATATATTTATCTTTTGAAATGTGCACAATCGCAGGGGATCAATCTCTCATCAAAGGATGTGCTGGATGAGACGGATAAGGGGATGGTTATGTGAGCCTGGGCATAGAATATAGCGTAGTTTTTGCGTACATTATGGCTCTTGGGCTTTTATTTTTGTTGGGCTGGATTTTATTTATTCCGATAAAAATTTTTTTAAAATTTCTATTTAATACTATTATTGGTGGAATATTGCTTTACATATTAAATGTCTTTGGCTCTTTTGTAGGTATAGGAATAGCTTTAAACCCTGTAACAGCAATTGTAGCAGGATTGCTTGGCATACCTGGCATCATTCTGATGTTATTGTTAAAGCACATACTATTATAGAATGTATTAACAGGATTATTTATTGTTTGATTGTACACAATAATTAATGTGGTAAACAAAAAGAACAATGGAGGTATGCCACATGACAGTAAAAAGTGATTTGGAAAAGGCAAAAATTGCTGCGCAATCGGCTTTGGCGAACTATGCTGATTTTGGTAACAAGACCGAGGATCAGATGGCTAAACAGATGTTTAAACAGATGGAACAGGATATGCAAAGGCATATTGATATGCTTAATAATAGGCTCAATTATCTGAACCAAAAAAATGAATTAAATCAGATGCAGGCAGCTCAACAACAGCAGCAACAACAACAGGCAAAGGCTCAGATAAAAAACAATGTGTTAAAGGACTGATGAGAGGTGGTTATTGCCACCTCTTTTAATTTCTAAATATTACCTTTTCATCGTTAAACATCTTGATAGCAACTATCAATGCTAGCAAAATGAGAATACATGCCCCTAATATTGCGAGACCCAGATGAATTATATTGACGGTCCCAGACAGAGATTCTTTTAATACCAGTACGATATTATAAAAGGGAATAACGTACTGCCAGAGAGGTATTGACTTTATATCAGTATAAAATGTCAGGTATGCGGGTACCATTGCTATTATATTTATGGGGCTCATATACGTATTTGCTTCTTTGGTATTGCGCGCAAAAATGCTAAGGGCTAGCATAAAAGCACTATACATCAACGATACAAGCACACCTAATATAGTCATTATGGTAATGGGCAGGATTGATATGTAAATCTTGCCTCCAAAAGCCATGGGATTTATCTGCAAACTTATAATTAGACCAATGGTAAATGCTACAGCTCCTGTCAATGATGCGATGGATATTGCCAGCCATTTACCAACAGCGATTGCGGTTCTGCTTGCCTGAGTGGCTAGCAGAGGTTCCAGAGTACCTCTTTCTTTTTCACCGGCGCCGCTGTCAGCTGCCGATATCATAGCACCGATAGCAGGCCACATCATTAAAAATAATGGTATGATAAATGAGAGTACAAAAGCCCCTTCACCATTTTTTTTCGCAGCTATATCAGTGACTTTGGTTACAACAGGGTATATAAGTTGAGGATCTATGCCTTTAGATTTTAAACGCTCATTGGCTATACTTTTAGAAAAAGCGTCAATGGCGCCTGTTAGAGAAGCTAATCCCATAGATGATTTGGAACTGCTTTGATCGTATAGAATGGAGAGATCGACTTGCTTGCCTTCTTCGATAGCGCTGTTAAAGTCGTCAGGTACAACAATTATTGCCTGAATTTTGCCGTCTTGAAGCATTTTCTGTGGATTATCGGATTGTACAATTTTAATATATGGTTGGCGTGAAAGGAATTGCTCTAGGTACGTATTTTTCCCCTGAAAAGAAACCTTAAAGCCTTCCTGTTTTACTGACTTTTGAACTCCTGATATGCTGTTACCCATGAGCAAAAAGAGTACAGGTATCAGCAGTGCAGGTATCAGTATGCTTGATATTAATGTACGCCTGTCCCTAAAAGCATCTTTTATTTCTTTTTTAAAAACTGTCAACACCTTATTCATGATAGCCCCCCACAAGTTTTATAAATATTTCTTCCAGGCTTTGATCCTGATATTTTGCTTTTAAATCTTCGATGCTACACACGGTAATTAATACGCCTTTGTGAATTATCGCCAACCTGTCGCACAGCTTTTCAATTTCGCTCATTATGTGGCTAGAATACAATACTGATTTTCCCTGCTCTTTGCAACTTTTGATAAAATCGTGGAGCAACCGCGTTGTAGTGACATCAAGGCCGATACTGGGTTCATCTAAAAGCATGACATCGGGATTGTGCACGATGGATCTGGCTATTGTTACCTTTTGCTTCATACCTTTGGAGAATCTACCCACTCTTTTGTCGATGAAATCCCTCATGTCCAGTATTTCTGCCAGTTCATCTATTCTTTTATTGATTTTATCAGCTTCCATGCCGCTCAGTTCAGCAAAATAAGCGATATTCTCTCTTGCTGTCAGCCTGTCATAAAGTCCTGCTTCGCCACCAAATAGTATACCAACGTGCTTTCTCACTTCGGAGGGTTGTTCTACGATGTCGTAGCCGTTGATTGTAGCGGTGCCTGATGTGGGTTTAAGCATAGTTGCAAGCATTCTCATGGTGGTGGTCTTGCCTGCGCCATTTTCGCCTAGCAGGCCAAAAATTTCGCCGTCGTTGATTTCAAAGGATATATCATTTACGGCGATGGTGTTGCCAAACCGCTTGGTGAGATTGCTTATTTTTATCAAAAAATCACCCCTTTATGTTTGTTAATTTTATATTACCAGTAGTGGATATACATGTCAACAGACTGTGTCAAAAGAAAAGCCTTCCGTCTATATTCATGGAAGGCTTTCGATTTCAAGGGCTGGAAGAGCTATTCCCAGCCTTTGCCGCCAATGCCTCTTGAGAGAATTTTTTCGCCATAACCACTTTCGAGATATGCCTTCAATGGATCAGGATTTAGGCCCATTTCTTCTCTTACCATTTCAAGAAGCGGTCTTACATCTGTTTCAAAGGCTTCTCTAACGGCTGCTTCTGCTGCCATGACATCATTGGCTTCTTGTGCCGCTTTTAACTGTTCACGGTTTACCAGCAAGGCCTTAGCATAGGCTGTCTGTATGTTAAGGACCGATCGTATCATAGCGGGGATCTTGGGCTCAATGCAATGGCTCTGGTCAATCATATAGGCTATGTTTGCGGCAGTGGATGCCGTTTTGCTATCAAGGCTTGCAGCTACCAACTCATTGAAAATGAGGAAGAGTTCATAGGGATTTATAGAGCCTACTATCAGGTCGTCGTCGGCGTATTTTCTGTTATTGAAGTGGAAACCGCCGATCTTTCCCTCATCGAGAAGGAATGCCACAATGTGTTCTACATTGGTTCCTTGCAGGTGATGTCCCAGGTCCACCAGTACCTGAGCTTTTGGTCCCAATTTTGATGCGAAGGTATATGACATTCCCCAGTCAGCTATATCCGTGTGGTAAAAACCAGGTTCAAAACATTTGTATTCGATCAATAAACGCATGTCATCCTCAAGTGCAGCATATACTTCCTGCAACGATTCTTCAATCCAATGCTTTCTGGCTCGAAAATCTCCTTGACCAGGATAATTGGTGCCGTCGGCCAGCCACAGGCTTATTATCTTTGAACCCACCTGTTTTGCGATATCAATACACTCCAGCATATGGTCGATAGCCTTTCGCCGTACTTCCGGGCGCACATTGGTGATACTGCCGAATTTATAATCGTCGTCTTGAAAGAGATTGGGGTTTACAGCGCCTATCTTTAAGCCCAGCTGGGCAGCATATTCTACTACTTTAGAATAATCGTCTTCTTTATCCCAGGGTATGTGTATGGCTACTGTCGGGCATATCCCCGTATATTTATTTACCTGTGCAGCGTCTTCTAACTTTTCAAAGAGGTTTCTGGGGACACCTGCCTGCTTAAACGTTTTGAATCGGGTACCTGAATCTCCGTATCCCCATGATGGAGTCTCTACCTTGAATTCTTTGATGCGCTCTTTGACCCATTCGACGTCTATTCCACGGTCTATTTGTCGCTGTTCCCATATCCTGTACTCGTCTCTCATTGTCAACACCCCTTTTTAAACATCTTGTTTTATTTACTTTATATACTCAATTCAATCTCTCTTTAACAATCGAACATACCTGTTATATGCATCATCCCATTGCTGACTATCCTGGGGCAGGTATTCCTGTGTAGCAAAAGAACGCTTTACGACATCCCTTGCCTGCTTTATATCCTTTATCTCTCCTAGAGCCATGATCTGAACCAACAAGTTACCTATAGCTGTAGCTTCAACTGGTCCGGCGATGACGCGGCGTTTTGTGGCGTTAGCTGTAAACTGACACAACATTTTGTCTTTTGTGCCGCCTCCTACAATGTGAATGGTATTTAGCTTTTGGCCTGTTACCTCTTCCAGCTGTTCTATAGCCAGCCTGTATTTTAGGGCCAGGCTTTCCAATACGCATCGTACGATTTCGCCTTTGTTCTGAGGCACGTATTGTCCTGTTTTTCTGCAGTATTCAACGATTTTACCAGGCATGTTGCCAGGACTGTAAAAGAGGTCATCGTCGGGATCGATAAACGTTTTAAAAGGTTGTGCAGATTTTGCTTTTTCCTCCAGCTGGTCATAATTTTCTTCGGTTCCCTGTTTATCCCAGAAGCGTTTGCATTCTTGAAAAATCCATAATCCTGCTATATTTTTCAGCAACCTGAATGTACCACCCACGCAGCCCTCATTGGTGAGATTGTATTCCAATGCTTTGGAGTTTATGACGGGTTTTTCTACCTCGACTCCTATTAAAGACCATGTGCCGCTGCTGAGAAAAGCAGCATCTTTTTCTACAAAAGGTACTGCTGCCACAGCTGAACCGGTATCGTGGGAAGCTACTGAGATTACCGGAATCTCATTTATAAAGAGTTCTGAAGCCAATGATGGCATTATTTTACCCCTTATAGAGCCTGCAGGGACAATTTTTGTAAAGATATGTTGTGGAATTCCCATGGCATCTATAATATTCCAGGCCCAGTCGCCAGTATGTACGTCGTATAATTGTGTGGTAGATACTATTGTAAATTCGCTGGCTTTTTCTCCTGTCATAAAGTAGTTAAACAGGTCTGGCAAAAGTAACATGGTTTTTGCGTTTTCCAGAATAGGAGAACGATTTATTACCATGGATAAAAGCTGATAAATGGTGTTAAACGGCTGAAATTGACTACCTGTGATGGAATACAGCGTCATCTTGTTTATTCTCTTGCACGCTTCATCTATCATCCCATGGGTCCTATCATCGCGATAATGATATGGATTTCCGAGAAGTTCACCGGATTTGCCTAAAAGGCCGAAATCCACCCCCCATGTATCTACACCTATACCTTTTATATCGCTATTACCTGTAGATGAGCATTTTAAAATGCTTTGCTTGATCTCGTGGAATAGACGCAGGATATCCCAATGAAGTCCATCAGGGATGCGGACAGGATCGTTAGAGAATCGATGTATTTCTTGCATTTCGAGTTTTTGACCGTCAAATTTACCCAGGATGCCGCGCCCGCTATTGGCGCCGAAATCTATAGCTAACAATTTAAGATGAGCGTTAATTTTAATTCCCCCTCTCTCTCACACCTTAATCGCTGACGCCACCTATTTTATGTGTATCAAATTATACCATTTCATACGTTTTAATGCAATAATAAAAAAACTCCATCCTTATAAGGATGAGAGCTTTTCAATGAGTACACCTTTTTTGTTCTCTATGCTTTTTTTATTGAGTTTTTCTATGAGCAGTGCGAGTTTTTTCCCATGAGTCATATATTTATATATTATCTTTGAGCGCTCTTCATCATTTTTATATGCCAGTGCATTAAAATCCCACAAAACTCCCAAACGTAACCCTCCTCTCTCATCTTTTCTTAACGATAAAATTGTAGCGTATTTATGTTAAAGGTGTATTATATTGTCTTTAAATATATTAAAAATTTATTTATAATCTGTAAATTTATGATTAATTCATGGTCTGATTTAATTTCTGAGCCATTATCAACAATGCAGATGCCTTACTTTCCAATTTGTTGGTTATTTCGCCATGGGTTTCAAGGGTTACAGCAACTTCAGATACCCTGGATAATGCATCGCCCGTGTTTATTTGGATACTTTTCATCATATTTTCAAGTTGTTTTAATAAATCTATAAGTAATTTGGCTCTGCTTTCCATGCTGGCAATATAATTTTCGGTATTTTCAATATAGCTATTTATATTTTGAAATATTTTATTTACATCCTCTATGGTCTTATCACTTAATTTAACGGCCTCTGCTCCTTTTAAAGCCGACTTATTCAAGGCCATCATATCTTCTATCACGCTGTTCACGATGCTATTGACATCCTCGACGCTGCTGGTGGTCTTTTGAGATAATTCTCTTATTTCTTGGGCTACCACTGAAAAACCATAACCATAATTGCTGG
Organism: Caldanaerobius fijiensis DSM 17918; assembly: GCF_900129075.1. Lineage (NCBI taxonomy): Bacteria > Bacillati > Bacillota > Clostridia > Thermoanaerobacterales > Thermoanaerobacteraceae > Caldanaerobius > Caldanaerobius fijiensis. The sequence continues at coordinate 40,101 of NZ_FQVH01000007.1, read as the reverse complement.
CCTTGGCGGCTTGTATAGATGCATTAAGTGATATCATATGTATCTGATTAGATATATTCCTTATAATTGTTGCGATATCATTAATCCTTTTTATGCTCTGTTCGAAGTTCTTAGATAACTTAACCACCCTATTTACAAAGTCGAAAACTACTCCTATATTCTTTTCCATGCTACCTAGCGCATGCAAACCATTTTTTGACTGTTCTACAAGATCTGCACTGATCTTAGCCGTATAATGAATCTGAGTGATTATTTCCATTATATATGACATCATATTGTTTGACATTGATACAGTATCATTTACAATATGATTTTGATTTTCTGAATGATCTCTTAATTCTTTTATAATATCAATTATCATTCCATCTTCTTGCCTGGCTCTTTTTGATATAACCTGGAGTTCTCTGCCTTCATTTACCAACAAATCGGATGTTTTACCTATTTCATCAATTAAACTCTCTATATTCCCAATCATCTTATTTATACCATTACCTAAAAGAGCAAACTCAGGTCCTGCATCGCTTAAATCAATTCTCTCATTGAGGTTATCTTTATCTATCCGGGATAAAAAAGTCAACAATTTATTTATAGGACGGGTTACACCTATCAGCGATCCAATCCACGCAATTGCTATTACCAGTGTTATAGAGAAGAATATGAGCAAAAGTGTAATATTCCTTATTTTATTTACAGGCGCCAGATATTCGCTATCCTTTAGCGCTATTATATACAGCTGATCCTTTTCGACAATATATCCAAATGCTGCTGTAAGTTTTTGACGGCCTTCGCCTATGTTAGTGATACCTGCTTTCTTTTTAAACATATCCTGAAGTCTTTTTTTTATTTCATTTTGAACAGTATTATTATCAGTATTATTATCCTTATTACTTGAAAACATCTTAACGGTATCGCCATTTCTATCCATGATAAATATGTAAGGATGCAATCCCTGTTGGTTGTAACTGACTTTTTCACTTATAAGGGAATAATCCAACTTGCGTTGCAGGTCTTTTGAGGTACTGGTAGCTTCCAGAAGAGCAATTTTTTCGATTATAGTTTTTTCCGAGTTCAATAACCGCCCCTTTATAAGGGTTTTTATGGTATTGCTGCTGATATAATATGAGATACCACTGGTCAATGTTAGTACAATTATTATAAGTGCCGAAAACATAACTACTAGCTTCCACTGTATATTTACCCTTTTGTTAAAAGAGCGAAAGATGCTCACCGAGATTCCTCCTTTTCGTCATTACATTATATAAATAAAAGCCCTCTATCGAGGGCTTTTGGGATTATTTATCTCTTGATACCTTCATATCAGAAATAGGAATGTACCCCATCTGTTTTACCAGCGGAGTGACCTCGCTGCTCATCATGTAATCCAAAAATGCCTTTGCAAGACCTGTTGGTTCGCCTTTTGTATACATGTGCTCATATGACCAGATTGGATATTTACCTGATGTTATATTTTCAACAGTAGGCTCAACACCATCGAGTTTTAGGGCCTTTACAGAATTATCTACATAGGAAAGTGCCAGATAACTTATAGCACCGGGAGTATCTGCTACAGCCTTTCTCACTGCACCTGAAGAATCCTCTGTCAAAGCAAGGCCCTGTGCTTCTTCTTTACCGTCTAATGCGTATTTCTTAAACGTGGCTCTGGTTCCCGAGCTGGTAGGTCTGTTTATAACAACAACTTTCTGATCGGGTCCTCCAACTTCTTTCCAGTTCTTTATTTTACCTGTGAATATATCGATCAGCTGTTGTTTTGTAAGGTTGTCAACAGTGATCTTGGGATTTACTACGGTAGCAAAACCGACGACAGCCACTTTATGATCAACCAGCTGCTTTGCTGTATTTGCGTCTAATTTTTCTTCTGCAAAAATATCAGAATCTCCAATATTAACACTACCGTCTGCTACCATAGAAAGGCCTTTGCCGCTTCCACCACCCTGTACGGTGATCTGGGCACTGGGGTTCTTGCTCATAAACTGATTGGCGGCCTGCTCAACCAAAGGTTGTAATGCCGTAGAGCCTGCTATCGTCAAAGTACCTGAAACATTGCTGTTTGATTTAGAATTAGACTGTTCTTGAGATTGCTTTTGGTTGCTATTACCGGACGAACCTGACGAATTGTTCTGGCTTCTACATCCTGCAAGTACCAGGAGTCCTATCAATAAGATAGCTATAACAGCAAATATTTTTTTGCTTGCTTTCATGCAAAGCACCTCCATAAAATTTTGTTACAAGTTAGATGATACATGTCCATTGTTTACTCAATGTTATGTAAATATAAAATTAAGGTAAATTTTATATTAAGTTTTTGTTAAATATATCATTAATGTCAGTATAATTAGATTCCAAGGTTATATTCTGTCTAAAACTAGCTGTTTTTATTGGTACACTTTGTATCATGTCAAGGGGGTTAATTTGACAATGGGAAGATTGAATTGCTATAATATTCCTGAGGTAAAATCTAATATGGAGGGAAAATTTTATGGGTAAAAAGATTGCAGTGTTGTTGACAGTGTTTTTTTTGATGAGTATTATGTTGCCGGTTTACGCATATCAAGTAAAGGTTGGAGAAAGCAAATTACTAAAGGCAGGCAAACAAATAGTTGAACAAAAAAATGAAGAGTCTTACGGGGAACAAAAGAATGAAGAGTCTTATGGAGAGCAAAAAGATGAAGAGTCTTATGGAGACGAAAACAAGGATGAACAAGATAAAAAAGCTACAAAAGATGAACTAAGTGCTGGAAAAAACAAACTTGAGGATAACCAAAAAGTCAATAGAGAGGAATTAAGGTATGAAAATAGGCTTGAAAAAAATAAAGATGAGAATAATAAAGAGGGCAACAGAAATGAATTAAGAAATGAAAACAGGTATGAGGAAAAAAAGAAAGGTGTTATAAGAGTAAATAATGTTGTGATTAGTTTTGATGTTCCACCGGTTATAAAAGATGGAAGAACATTAGTTCCTATTCGAGCTATAGCAAATGGATTTAAAGCCGATGTAGAATATGATTCTACAACTTCCACGGTGATAATAACAAAGGGTGATATAACGATTAAATTAGATCTTGCCAATAATGAGGTATATGTAAACGATAAAAAACTCGAGAGCGATGTTTCTATGCAGATAATTAAGGATCGTACTTTTGTACCTTTAAGGTTGATAAGTGAGATTTTTGGTGCGAAGGTAAAATATGACGGAAAAACTGGAGACATAGACATAGAAGAGGAAAATGATAACGAGGAGAATAATGATACTGTGTCAGAGAGCGTTTATGGAAGTGTTTATGGAGATGTTTACGGAAATGTAAATAACATTATTAATTTTGAGGTAAAATAATATGCTGCATATAAAATAGTAGAGATACGGGACCGTAAAAGGGTTTATGTGGATTAGTGAAACTCTTTACGGTCTTTTTATATTCACAAATTATAATTAACGGTGCTAAAACATCAATAGGTGTATAAATGAGTAGCCAGTATTGCAAAATTAAGCTATGTATGGTAGAATCAAATTAGTTAGTCAAGAGAACGAACTATGGAGGCAATAAAGTGGGAGATTATAAAAAGGCATCTACGCAGATGATGAAGAATATAAACATGGCTAATGTTATCAGCTTAATAGTTCATAAAGGACCTGTTTCCAGGGCTGATATAGCTAAAGAACTTAACATGAGCAAATCTGCTGTTTCATCAATTATAGATGAACTTATTAAAATGGGCTATGTAAAAGAAGAGGGTAAAGGCGAGGCTTCATCTAATGGTGGCAGAAAGCCAATAAATCTGGTTTTTAACCCTGATGTAGCCAGGGTTATAGGTATAAATATCAGCGGTTATAGCATAAGGGCGGTGCTGTCTGATTTAGGTGGCAATATTTTAAATAGCACTATATACAGATTGAATAGTGATGAAGATGTCATAAGGGATGTGGTTGACATCGTAAATAAATTAAGAGATCAAAAGGAGGTACTAGGAGTAGGGATAGGAATTCCAGGGATAGTGAATATTGAAGAAGCCTCTGTCGTATATTCACCAGCTTTAAAATGGCAAAATGTAAAGATATCAAGAGAATTAGAGGGAAAAATAGGACTACCTGTTTATCCTGAAAATGATGTAAAACTGTCAGCACTTGGAGAAAAGTGGAAGGGTGCTGGCGTAGGGATTGATAACTTCATATACCTATCTGTGGCCAGAGGCATAGGTTGTGGAATAATAATTGATGGAAAACTATATAGAGGCAGCAGCTATACGGCTGGAGAGATCGGCTATATGGTACTTGGACAAAGGGTCAAGGAGAGCTTTACCCTTAATGATTTTGGCGCTTTTGAGTTGCAGGCGGCCGATCACGCCATGGTGCGAAATGCCTTGAAGTTGATGAACAGCTATAGTGATTCGTATCTCCATAAAGCGATTAGAGAATCTGATTCGGCGATCAAACCGCATATGGTTTTCGCGGGATATGAACTTGGCGATAAATTGTGCCAAAGGGTAATTGATGAATATATTGAACTGCTGGTTATGGGGATCGCAAATTTGATCGCTGTTATAAATCCTAGAAAAGTGATATTAGGCGGCGATCTATACTATGCCGGAGACAAAGCAATGGATAAGATCAGGGCGTCTGTGAATAGGTTGGCACCCTTTGATGTGACCATCGAAAAATCCTTGCTAGGTAACAATGCTGGGTGTATAGGCGGAGTAGCACGGGTATTGGAATCTATTGATATATTGAAAGGGGTATTGATATGAGGATATTTATAACCGAAGATTACAAGGATATGAGCAGAAAAGCAGCAGAAATGGTGGCGTGGGAGATAAAAAACAAGCCCAATCTGGTACTGGGACTGGCTACAGGCAGTACACCATTAGGTATGTATGGTGAACTTGTTGAAATGTATAAGAAAGGTATTATCGATTTTTCTAATGTGGTATCTTTTAATCTTGATGAGTACATCGGTTTACCTGCGGACCATGAGCAAAGCTATCATTATTATATGCACAAAAATTTTTTTGACCACATAAACATAAAGCCGGAAAACATTCACATACCTGATGGATGCGCTGAGGATTTGGAGGAGGAATGTGAAAAATACGAAGAAGCTATAAGGGAAGCAGGGGGAATTGACCTTCAGATATTAGGATTGGGAGTAAACGGCCATATAGGTTTTAATGAACCTGATACCAACATAGATACGAAAACCCATGTGGTACAGCTGGCTAAAGAGACAATAGAGGCTAATAAGAGATTTTTTCACAGTGCTGATGAGGTGCCAAGAAGGGCTATAACCATGGGTATAGGCACGATTATGAAGGCTAAAAAGATTATCCTGCTGGCATCCGGCGAAAACAAGGCGAAGGCTATACGGGAAACCATAAAAGGATACCTTACTACAAATGTGCCTTCAACAGTCCTTGCCCTTCATCCCGATGTTACTCTTGTAATTGATAGAAAAGCTGCGAGCCTCATTGAGGAAGAAGAAAGAAACTATAGCCTTCGCCTATAAACTTGTTTTTTGCCCACATAGATATATATGCTGGTTTGTGATACAATATAAAAGTGAAGTTAAGCGGATAGATAAAAAGGATAGAAAAGGACGGGGTTGATTTTGAAGGAAATTAAGGCAGCAGATATAACTGCTGCGGTAAGGGATCTTTGCATTTCATCCAATTGTAATTTAAATAAAGATGTGCTCGACAAAATAAATGAGGCTCTGGACACAGAAGAAATATCTCATGCTAAAGAAATATTGCAGATGATAATTGAAAATCAGGAAATAGCAAGACAAAGCCAGTTGCCTATTTGCCAGGATACAGGCATTGCTGTTGTCTTTGTGGAATTGGGGCAGGATGTGCATATAATAGGAGGTAACCTCAAAGACGCGATAAATGAAGGCGTAAGAATAGGTTATAAAGAGGGATACCTGAGGAAATCAGTGGTTGCAGATCCACTTATGGACAGGGTAAATACCGGAGACAATACGCCTGCTATCATACACGTAGAAGTGGTAGAAGGGGATAAGATAAGGATCGTTGTGTGTCCGAAGGGGGCTGGCAGCGAGAATATGAGTTCTTTAGCCATGCTGAAGCCTGCTGACGGCGTAGAGGGGGTAAAAAGGTTTGTGCTTGATACGGTGAAGAAGGCCGGAGCTAATCCCTGCCCACCAATAATAGTAGGCGTCGGTATAGGAGGAAATTTCGAATACGCTCCATACCTGGCCAAGAAGGCGCTGACGCGGCCTATTGATATAAGGCATCCGGTGTACGGCTGGCTTGAAGAACAATTGTTGAGAGAGATAAACAAATTGGGGATTGGGCCTCAGGGCCTTGGAGGGAGTACGACGGCATTGGCTGTCAATATAGAGGTGTATCCGACTCATATCGCTCAATTGCCTGTAGCGGTAAATATAAGCTGTCATGTCACCAGGCATAGGGAGGTGGTATTGTGAGGTTAGCCACCCCTTTAACACTTGAGACGGTTAAAGATCTGAGGGCAGGTCAAAAGGTGTATATAACAGGTACCATTTATACGGCCAGGGATGCTGCCCATAAGAGGATGATTGAGGCAATTAAAGATGGCAAACCATTACCGATTAACATAAAAGATCAGGTGCTCTATTATGTCGGGCCGTGCCCAGCAAAACCGGGTCATGTTATAGGTAGTTGCGGGCCGACTACCAGCGGAAGGGTGGATGTTTATACACCACAATTGCTGTCTATGGGTCTCAAGGGGATGATAGGAAAAGGAGAAAGATCCCGCGAGGTCGTTGATGCCATGATACGATACGGCGCTGTTTATTTTGCAGCGGTGGGGGGTGCAGGTGCGCTGCTCTCACAGCGGGTGAAATCAGCAAAGGTAGCAGCATATCCCGAGCTGGGGCCTGAAGCAATATATGAACTTTATGTGGAAGATTTTCCGGCTATTGTAGCAATAGATTGTCATGGGAATAGCCTTTTCAGGACTTTTGTTGAGTAAATTTGGACAAAGTCCTTTTTTTATTGCCTATAATACTGTTTTATAATAAAATAAGAGTATGATTTACGTCTTATGAGGAGTTGATAACATGTCGCTGGTTGAAGAAGCACTGGCTCTGCACGAAAAGAATAGGGGAAAGATAGAAATAAAAAGCAAAGTGAAAGTTAAAAATGCTAGGGATCTGTCGCTGGCATATACCCCTGGTGTGGCCGAGCCATGCAAGAGGATACATGATGATCCGGATAGTGTTTATAGATATACGTCAAAGGGTAATATGGTAGCCGTTGTAAGCGATGGAACAGCGGTATTGGGGTTAGGAGACATAGGGCCTAGAGCGGCACTTCCGGTTATGGAGGGGAAAGCTATACTTTTTAAGGAGTTTGCAGGTATTGATGCTGTTCCTATATGTCTTGACACCACCGATGTGAATGAAATAGTACAGGCGGTGAGATACATAGCGCCTTCTTTTGGCGGAATAAATCTAGAGGATATCAAAGCGCCCAAATGCTTTGAAATCGAAAGCAGGTTGAAGGCAATTTTAGACATCCCTGTTTTCCACGATGACCAACACGGAACTGCCATTGTGGTATTGGCGGCTCTAAAAAATGCTCTGAAACTTGTGGACAAAACTATAGCTGAGGTAAAGATAGTCATAAATGGTGCTGGTGCAGCAGGTATTGCTATTGCGAAGCTGTTATTGAAAGCGGGCGCGAAAAATATTGTGATGTGTGACAAAAAAGGGATACTTTCCAGCGATGATGATACTTTGGAAGGGGTTCACAGGGAAATGGCGGTTTTAACCAATCCCTTCAGGATACGCGGCAATCTGGCCGATGCAATTCGCGGGGCCGATGTGTTTATAGGGGTATCGGCGGGAGGTGTTTTAAAAGGAGAGATGGTGAAATCCATGGCAGATCGCCCGATAGTTTTTGCTATGGCCAATCCGATTCCAGAGATAATGCCTGATGAAGCTTACAGTGCTGGAGCATATATCGTGGGCACGGGTAGGTCTGATTTTCCAAATCAAATAAATAATGTACTGGCATTTCCCGGCGTGTTTAAGGGGGCACTGAAGGTCAGGGCAAAAGACATAAATGAAGATATGAAACTTGCTGCTGCTGATGCTATATCGTCTCTGATTTCTGATAACGAATTGAGGCCTGATTATATAATTCCATCGGTATTCGACGAGAGGGTTGTTGCGGCTGTGGCAGAGGCAGTAAGTGCATCTGCGATCAAAACTGGAGCAGCCAGAATAAGATGGTGAGTGATGTTGGATGGCGCTGAAAAATTTAAGAGATCTTTACAGTGAGTGCATGGAATGTACTAAGTGCCCGCTTCATGAGGGCAGAAACAGCGTTGTATTTGGTGAAGGTAACCTAAGGGCGGATATCATGTTTGTGGGAGAAGGGCCGGGGAAAGACGAAGATCTTCAAGGAAGACCTTTTGTGGGTAGAGCAGGTCAGTTATTGGACAAATTGATGGCTGAGGTTGGCTTGAAAAGAGAAGAGGTATATATCGCCAATATTGTCAAATGTAGACCGCCGGGCAATAGGGTGCCTACGGATGAGGAAGCGGAAGCGTGTTTGCCTTATTTGAGAAATCAGGTCGCGATTATAGCGCCAAAGATAATCGTATGCCTTGGTGCTACGGCGATGAAATATATTATAGACCGAAAAGCAAAGATAACTCAGATAAGGGGTAATATCATTGAGCGAAAGGGCGTCTACCTTATCCCGACGTTTCATCCGGCAGCCATTCTCAGAGATACATCAAAGATAGAGCTTACAAGGCAGGATTTTAAAAAGATAGTTGAACTATACCACAGGCTAAGAGGAGAGGAGAGAGCAGTATGATAAAAGAAATGGAAGAGCGAATTGATAGATTGCTGATAGATAAAGGCTTTAAAAAGGAATGGGACATGATATATACATCTCTTTCCAGAGATTGGGGAGAACAGTTTGCAATGAAAGTTTTGAAGTTTTACCTTATGGCCCTTATAACGTCGGAAATAGGTGAGTACATAAATGCTGTCAAAAAAGGATTAGGGGCCCAGGAAGAACAAGAAGAATGGGCTGACATATTTATAAGGCTTATGAATATTCCCATACTGGACAGGTTTGATGCTCAAAAGGCTGTAGAAGGTAAAATGGATAAAAACGAAAAGAGGCCGTACATGTATGGTACTCCACAAGAGGGAAAGAGATAAGGCAAAATAACAGAAGGCCTATTCGGCCTTTTGTGAATCCAGAAACTCTTTTTTGATACGGTACAAAAGGGTCTCATCTGTTATTATGTCATAACCCGTAAGGGCCAATGCTGTTGCAGCTTTAATGAGCATTTCTCTGGCATATTCTGTTTGCGTAGCATCAGCAAATTCCCTTGTGTGCGATGGTATATGCTTTTGGGTTATACCTATATATGGCTGGATAGCCGGGACAACGTGACTGACATTACCTATGTCCGATGAACCCGATGTTTTTTTGGGAGGTTCTATGTGCTCTACTCCGAGGTCTTTGAGGTTTTTACTGAAAGCCTGTTGAAGAGTGCTGTTTGGGATCATATTATCGTAAGATAGTTCATAATTGGATATATTTAAAGTGCACCCTGTGGCCAATGCTGCACCATGGGCACAATCCTTTACTTTTTTTACTACTTCTTTCAGGTACGCCGAACTCTCAGACCTTACGTAAAATTGTGCTACGGCCCTATCGGGTATGATGTTAGCGGCTACACCACCTTCTTTTATTATGCCGTGTATCCTTACGTCTGATTTTACGTGTTGCCTCAAGGCGTTTATGGAGTTAAATAGAAGAATAACGCCATCTAGGGCATTTATACCGTCCTCAGGGTTAGCAGCAGCATGGGCTGATTTGCCTATGTATTCGAACTGGAGGGCTTCCATGGCCAGAGATGTCCCGCTTTCTCTTGTTACGTCAGAAGGGTGTACCATCAATGCCACGTCTATATCATTAAAAGTACCTCTTTCTGCCATAGCTACTTTGGCGCCATTGGTTTCTTCGGCAGGACAACCCAGTACCACAATTTGACCACCTATGCTGTTTACAGCTTCTCTTAACGCGATAGCTGCTGCGATGCTCATGGCACTTATCATATTGTGCCCGCAGCCGTGACCTATTTCAGGCAATGCGTCGTATTCGCAGAGATAGGCTATAGAAGGCTTTCCATTTCCGTATGTAGCCCTAAATGCCGTTGGGATGCCAAGATAATTTTTTTGAATGTCAAAGCCATGTTGGATTAAAATGGAACATATTTTTTCGCAGGCGGCGAACTCCTGGTTTCCTGGTTCAGGATTTCTATATAAAAATTCGTTGAGCTCAAACACCGTTCCTCGAAGTTCTTCGATTTTTTTTATTAAAAGGTCTTTCAATGAATATCCCTTCCTTTCATATTAATTATATCATAAACTGGCTGTATAAATAAAATTTTGAATAAAATGCTTATTGTGAGGTGATAATAGTAATAAAAAGGGAAAGGGCTGGTGTATTATGGATGAAAATAAGATATGCTTTGTGTGCGGTCAGGAAAAACTTGATGGCATATATGTTTTTGATAAATACATATGTACTGATTGCCAGTATGACATAATAAACACATCCCCTGAAGATGAAAAATACGAATATTATAAAGAATGCATGAAAGCCATATGGGATGACCATATAAAAGAAGAGGATAACGTCAATGTGTGAAAATACAGGATGGTTAATAAAATAGCCCCTGTATTTTTTGTTATGGCATAATTCGTGATATAATGAAAATAAATTAAATATAAGCTTAGTCGTCTATAAGGTGAAGATTTTTGCGATAGTTTAGAAAAAATGTAATAAGGAAGAAAGAGAGAGGGGATGTTTTTGTGAAGTTTACAGACGGCAATTGGTTGGTGAGAAAAGGTGTAAATATATATGGCGCAGCAGAGGTTAATAGCGTTGAATTTGATGAAAACTCTGTAACAGTATACGCGCCATATTTTCATTTGAGGGATAGAGGAGATACATTGAGTGGTCCTTTATTGACCGTCAGATTTTCTTCTCCGAGAGAAAATGTTATATGCATACAGGCATTTCATTTTAAAGGGAAACGCAAAAAGGGGCCAGAGTTTACTATCAATAAACAGGATAATTTAAAAGTTGACATCAAAGATGAAGATGGCTTCGTCAGCCTTACCAGCGGAACTTTGACCGTGAAAATTAAAAAGACTGGCGGCTGGTCAATAGATTTTTATAGCGGCGATAGGCGCATAACTGGCAGTGGCTATAAGAGTATGGCGTACATTACCACAGAAGATGGCAGTACATTTATGCGCGAACAGCTGGATTTAGGTGTGGATGAGTGCGTCTACGGTCTGGGCGAGCGCTTTACCCCGTTTGTTAAAAACGGTCAGGTGGTGGATATATGGAATAGAGACGGGGGAACCAGCAGTGAACAGGCGTACAAAAACATACCATTTTATATAACCAACAAAGGGTACGGCGTTTTTGTCAATGATCCTGGTTGTGTATCTTATGAAATAGCATCTGAAAGGGTGTCCAAGGTTCAATTCAGCGTTCCAGGAGAATACCTTGAATACTATATAATCAATGGTCCTTCCATGAAAGAAGTGTTAGAGAATTATACAGCTCTTACCGGCAGGCCGGCATTGCCGCCAGCATGGTCTTTTGGCCTGTGGTTGACCACGTCTTTCCTGACGGATTACGATGAAAAAACCGTTACCCGTTTTATCGATGGCATGGCAGAAAGAGATATACCCCTCCACGTTTTTCATTTTGATTGTTTCTGGATGAAGGAATTTCAGTGGTGCGATTTTGAATGGGACGAAAGGTGCTTTCCAGAGCCGGAAAACATGTTAAAACGCCTGAAGGAAAAAGGCCTGAAGATATGTGTATGGATAAATCCCTATATCGCTCAGAAATCCAGGCTATTTGATGAGGCTATGGAAAAAGGGTATCTGTTGAAAAAGCCCAATGGAGACGTATGGCAGTGGGATTTGTGGCAGCCTGGTATGGGTATAGTGGACTTTACTAACCCTGAGGCCTGCCAATGGTACGCCGATAAATTGAGAAGACTGCTGGATATGGGCGTAGACTGTTTCAAGACGGATTTTGGAGAGAGAATACCCACGGACGTGGTATATTACGACGGTTCAGATCCTGAAAAAATGCATAATTATTATACATATCTCTATAATAAAGTGGTCTATAATGTTCTCTGCGAAAAGTTTAGCAAGGAAAATGCCGTATTGTTTGCCAGGTCGGCTACAGCTGGCAGTCAACAATTTCCTGTGCACTGGGGAGGAGATTGTTACGCCACATATGAATCTATGGCTGAAAGCTTACGGGGAGGGCTATCCCTGTGTCTGTCGGGGTTTGGATTCTGGAGCCATGATATAGGAGGTTTTGAGAGCACCGCTACACCTGATATATACAAAAGATGGGTAGCCTTTGGTTTGTTGTCATCTCACAGCCGGCTTCATGGCAGTAAGGCGTATAAGGTGCCGTGGCTGTACGATGAAGAAGCGGTGGATGTTTTACGCTTCTTTACAAAATTAAAGTGCAGCCTTATGCCGTATCTGTTCAGTGCAGCGTGTGAGGCAGCATATAAGGGTATTCCTGTGATGAGGGCGATGGTGCTAGAGTTTACAGATGATCCTACCTGTTATTATTTAGATAAGCAGTATATGCTGGGTGATTCTCTACTCGTAGCTCCTATATTTAATGAGAACGGAATCGCGACTTACTATCTTCCAAAAGGCCACTGGACCAACTATTTTACCGGTGAAGTGGTGGAAGGTGGCAGCTGGAGAACAGAAAAACATGGCTACATGAGTATACCGCTTATGGTGCGACCTAATAGCGTCATCGCTACAGGACGTGAAGACACCAGACCGGACTACGATTATGCAGATGGTGTAGTGTTCCAGATCTTTGGATTAGAAGACGGTGCCTGTGCATCTACTACGGTGTATGATTTGAGCGGCAAACCTGAAGTTAAATTTACTGCGAAACGGATCAGGGATGTTATTGAGGTAAAAATTGAGGGGGCTACAAAGCCGTGGAGTGTGGTGCTAAGGGGAATAAAAGAGATAAAATCAGTGGACGGTGCGTCATATAAGGTTGAAGAGTTGGGGGTGAAGATAATACCTAATAACAATGTTTCTTCGTTGAGCATCAAAATGTGATGGAAAGGGGCTTGAACCGTGAAGAAGATTGTTTTAACTGGGGGAGGCAGTGCCGGCCATGTGATGCCCAATCTGGCTCTGGTGCCTGAACTCAGGCGACGGAATTGGGATATTGCATATATAGGCAGCTATAATGGTATTGAAAGAGAATTGGTGGAGAAGACCAATATACCATATTATAAAGTTTCAACAGGAAAATTGCGTAGATATTTTTCTATGAAAAATTTGACTGACCCCCTGCTGGTGATACAGGGTTTGTTTCAGGCTACATTGCTTTTGAGAAGGTTAAAGCCGGATATTGTCTTCTCTAAGGGGGGATTTGTATCCGTCCCTGTGGTTATAGGTGCCTGGATCAATAGAATTCCTGTTATACTCCATGAATCAGATATGACCCCAGGTCTTGCCAATAAAATTTCACTGCCGTTTGCTACAAAAATTTGCGCTACATTTCCTGAGACCCTGGAACATCTGCCAGAAGGAAAAGGGGTTTTGACAGGGAATCCTGTGCGAAGCCAATTGTTTACCGGGTCCAGGGAAGAAGGGCTCGCCCTTTGCAATTTTACGTCCAGAAAGCCTGTATTGCTTGTCATGGGAGGAAGCCTGGGCTCTGTAAAAATAAATAACCTTGTGAGAGCCATACTTCCAGAGTTGCTCCGCAGATTTCAAGTTGTACATATATGCGGTAAAGGCAATATAGACCCTGGACTTGAAAAACTTAGTGGATATAAGCAATTTGAATTCGTATCCGATGAGTTGCCTTCAATTATGGCAGCGGCAGATATATGTATATCCAGAGCGGGAGCCAATGCTATATTTGAGCTACTTGCGCTTAAAAAGCCTGCCCTTTTAATACCTCTATCAAAGCAAGCCAGCAGGGGTGACCAGATACTCAATGCCCGCTCTTTTGAAAAGCAGGGTTACAGTATGGTGCTCCAGGAAGAGGAGGCCAGTGAAAAAATCCTATTGGAAAAGATAAACCAGCTGTATGAAAAGCGCAGTCAGTACATTAAAGCCATGGAAAAAAGCCAGCTCAATGATGCCACAAGGCTTATACTGGACTTGATTGAGCACACTGCTAAAAAGAAATAAGAAAAAGAGGTAGGTGACATGAAAAAGCAAGAAGAGCTCCGCGATTTTAATATACAAGTGCCGCTTTTAGAAGCGCTGGAGGGCTATATAGCCGAAGGGGTTGTTCCCATGCACATGCCAGGTCATAAGCAGGGGAGAGGTTTCATTAAACTTGATGTTAATGGTGGTGGAAGGCCCGGAAGCAGTAGCTTTGAACATATAATAGAAATGGACCTTACGGAAATTCCGGGCCTTGATAATCTTCATTACCCTGAAGGCCCTATAAAAAAGGCGGAAGAATTGGCGGCTCAAGCCTTTGGAGCTGATCGTACTTTTTTTATAGTAAATGGCTCTACTGCCGGCGTGTACGCCATGATGCTGGGCGTTTTAGATCCCGACGATAGGGTTATTGTTATGAGGAATAGCCACAGGTCGGTTTATAACGCCATGATACTGGGTGGTATAAGACCCTATTATTTGCTTCCGTCCTATTGCAAGGAATATGGAGTAGCCATGGGGGTAACTGCCCAGGATGTGATATATGCTATGGACAGGTGCCCTGAAGCCAGGGCTGTGGTTATTACAAGCCCAAATTATTACGGTTATTGTCTTGATATCAAGTCTATTGCCGAGGAAGTACACAAGAGGGGTAAATTGCTACTGGTGGATGAAGCTCATGGCGCCCATCTTCATTTCAGTAAAAGATTACCGGCTGATGCCCTTGCCCAGGGTGCTGATATGGTCGTACAGAGCGCCCATAAGACGTTGTGTGCTTTTACGCAAACAGCTTATCTCCATGTGAAGTCCGATAATGTAAACATAGAGCGGGTAAGAGAGGCGTTGAGGCTGGTACAGTCCACTAGCCCTTCTTATATGCTCATGGCATCATTGGATTATGCCAGGGCATTGATGGAGGGACAGGGCAAGAGTATGCTGGAAAGGGCTATTGATATGTCCATAAAACTGCGGCGGCAGTTGAGGGATGCGGGTGTAGTATGCCCTGGGGATGAGATGATAGGGCGATATGGAATAGCAGGCTTTGATGCCACAAAGCTTATAATAAACATGTCCCATTGGGGATACAGTGGATATGATATTGAGAGGATTTTAAGGCAGGAATATAAGGTTCAGCTGGAGATGTCCGACCCTTATAACGGACTGGCAATGATAACGCTGGCTGATGACCAATCCACCGTGGGTGTGCTTGAAAAGGCCCTTATGGATATGGCCAAAAAGCTCCATAAAAGAGGGCGTTTATCTGTGGAAGATGTGGATATCTCTTTGCCGCCGATGGCGCTTACTCCACGGCAGGCCTATTATTCGCCAAAGGCAGAAGTGCCATTAAATGAAGCGGAAGGCATGATCTGCGGTGGTTTTATAGTACCGTATCCTCCGGGGATACCTGTGCTCTGCCCCGGAGAGATCATCACAAAAGAGGTCATTAAATTGATAGGGAGGTATGAAAGGGTACAGGGCGTGGATAAGGGGAAAATTAAAGTTTTATATAAATACTAGAAAGGTGATCAATATGGGTTTTTATGAAGAGATTAGCAAATACTATGACGATATTTTCCCGGTGGAAGAAAGCCAGATAAACCTGGTTAAAAGTATTTTTGATGCTGGTTCCAAAGTGCTGGATGTGGCCTGCGGTTCGGGTAATTATACCATTGAGCTGGCAAAAGTAGGATACAATATGACTGGCATTGATTTAAGCCGTGACATGATAGATATTGCTTCAAAAAAAGCCCTTGAGCAAAATCTATCTATCGATTTTTACGTTGGAGACATGACAGATCTTTCAATTATAAATACAAAAAGCTTTGATGCTGTAATGTGTATGGGAAATTCGCTGGTTCATTTAAGCGATGAGAATGCCGTTTTAAAAGCTTTGTGCGAATTTCACAGGATTTTAAAGGATCAAGGTAAACTGCTTCTGCAGATCATCAACTTTGACAGAATCCTTAATTATAACATCGAAAACTTGCCTACTGTCATTAATACAGAAAAAAATCTCGTGTTTGAGCGAAAATATCATATAGATGAAAAGGGACGCATTGATTTTATAACACAATTATCTGTTGACGATCAGAAGTTCCAAAACACAGTTAAATTGTTACCACTTAAAAGTTACACATTAAAACAGTTGTTAGCACAAGCTGATTTCAAAAATATTATATTCTACGGTGGATTTGACAAACAGCCTTTTGATATCGATAAGTCATTTGTGCTTATTGCCGAAGCAGTAATATAATCCAATACTTGCCCAAAAATCAATATTGACCGGCAGATGCCGGTCTTATTTAAACTTTGCTTAATTGCGATAAATTAATATATCCTCCACCATTTTTTTCATCTCATCTTTTTTGCATACCATTTTATGGCGGATTTCTGTTCCTTTGAGCTTTTTCAGGTTTTCAGGTATGGCCAATCCACTGATGTCTGATAGGACATCCAAAAGTGAGAACTCATCCTGACCGGGCTCAATAGGCACATTGAGTGCTGAGAGCACGCTTTCAGGGAATTTATATGGACTGGCGGTTGATGCCACTACTGTCATGGTATTATCACCAGTTTCTCTCCTGTAGTCTTCAAGGACCTTTAAGCCCACAGCTGTATGGGTGTCAACGACATAATGGTATTCATCGTAAACGGCTTTTATGCTTTTCATGGTCTCTGTGTCATCGGCGTAACTGGCGTAGAATGTCGACTGCAGCTTTTCAAGCACATAGGCGTCTATCTCGTATACGCCTTTTTTCATCAAAAGGTCCATCATCTGCTTGATTTTGTGGTCGTCTCTGTCATAGAGTTCGAATAAAAGCCTTTCAAGATTGCTGGATACCAGGATATCCATAGAGGGTGAAATGGTCTTTTTGAGCTCCCTTCTTCTGTCGTATATTCCCGTTCTTATAAAGTCTGTAAGCACTTTGTTGGCGTTGGATGCGCATATGAGTTTGCCGATAGGGATACCCATCTCCCTGGCGTAATAAGCTGCCAATATATTTCCAAAGTTGCCCGTTGGGACCACTACATTTACTTTATCGCCCATTTTAATATTCTCTGATTTTACCAGATCCACATAGGCGGAGATATAATACACGATTTGGGGCAGCAATCTTCCCCAGTTAATAGAATTAGCTGAAGATAATTTTATGCTGCTGGCATTTAGTTTTTCATTAAACTCTCTATCGTTAAATATCGCTTTAACCCCCGTCTGAGCATCGTCAAAGTTACCGATAACTCCTATTGCAGCGACATTATTTCCTTCCTGGGTGATCATCTGCAGCTTTTGCATGTGGCTTACGCCCTGTTCAGGGTAAAATACGATTATATAAGTTCCTTCTACATCGGCAAATCCCTCCAGTGCTGCTTTGCCCGTATCCCCCGATGTGGCCACCAGTATGGCAAATTTGCTCATGTCACCTGTCTTTTGCGCTGATTTTACGAGAAGATGGGGAAGTATCTGTAGCGCCATGTCTTTAAAAGCATAGGTGGGCCCGTGCCACAGTTCCAGGATATGGGTGTTTTTATTTAACTTGTGAAGGGGTGCAATGCGATCATCGTCAAATTTTTCATGATTATACGCCGATGATACCACCTGCTCTATTTCATCGACCGTGAAATCTGTGAGAAATAATTCCAGTATATCAATAGCTCTTTGTATATAGTTTTTATTTATCATTTCAGTTAATTTATCAAAATCTATTTTCGGGATGTATTCAGGTAAAAACAGTCCCCCGTCTGACGAGATACCTGCTTTTATCACATCTGCTGACTTAAAGGACTTTTTTGTGTCTCGGGTGCTCGTGTACTGCATAAGATTCCTCCTGTATACAATTTACTTTATTATATCATCAAAAGTTATAGCTATACAACGAAAACTTGATTTTTACCTGGAGAATCATTAATTAATTGGTGATATATATGCAAAAAGGAAAAGTTTTAAAAAATTTGCTTGATAGGATGTATGGTATAAATTACAATTAAAATGGACTTAGTTAAATATATTAGGGAACGAACGGGAGGTGATAAAATGAGAAAAATATTTGGTGTGCTACTATTATTGACAATCTTCCTAGTTGCATGTGCGCAGAGCAAACCACCGGTATCCAATAACGGAATATTCCTCAAAGAACCTCCAGAATTAACTGTAATAGCTGGTAATAAAAGTATTGCCGCTGTTCGCGGGACATATAATTGGGTTATATATAGCGGAAATGGGACCAGAACGAATATTCATGCAGATTCAGGACCACCATCTAAATTGATAAAGTTTCAGAAAGAGCCTCTGAATGTAAAACCAGAATCTTCGATAGTCTTGGACTTTAGAATTAAACCTAATGATTATAAAGTTAATATATGGGAAGGTAATAAACCAATTATTCAGCAAGTTAATAATGGAATAATTATTGCGCCTCGGCAAAAAGGATTGGTAGTTTATGAAGTTCAAGCAACATGGAATGAAGGCGATGCTTGCTACGCATTCTCTGTTAATGTAGACTGACTGTAATGCTTCACGTTGTCAAGAACTTTTTTGCTTTACAAGTTCGGGAATAGATGAAGGAGAGGAGTTTTGTGCTATCTAAGTATATTGGATGGTAATATATGGGCAGTTATAGCTTTTAAAGTATAGCAAAAAAAGAGTAGGAGAGATGCTCTATGAGTAGTGAAAACAAGAAAATAATTTCATTCATGTTCTCATGTGTGAAAAAACAGTGGGAGCTACAATTACCTGGTATGTTGTGCTCGGCAGTTTCTTCTGTGCTGGGGATTGTAGGTACGTCTATATTTGCTCTATTGGTGGATAAGGTGCTGATGGGTGGAAACAGGAAATTGCTCTGGCCGGTGCAGCTGACCTTTATCAGTTCGGTATTTGCAGGATTTTTACTTAATATGATGGCTGCTTACCTTTTTTCCATAGCAGGAAACGCAGAGAGGTTAAGCCTTCGACAGCGTTTTTTTGCCCATATTCTTCGCTTGCCTAATCATTTCTTTGAAGTGAACAAGCCTGGAGAAATATTCTCCCGTTTAATGGACGATGTCAACCGGGTGGGATATAGCATTTTTGAAGGTGTTACCAATTTTATAATTTCGGTATTTACTTTGATTTTACTGTATAGCTGGATGTTTTATGTAGATTATAGGCTGACATTCATGGCGCTTATGTTGATACCGCTTTTTTTAATCGTCGATAAAAGAATATTTTACCGGGTAGAAAAATACAACAGATGGTATCAGAAGGAAATGGGCGAAACCAATGGGGAACTACAACAAAGTTTAGCTGGCATATTGGCCATTAAAACGTTGAACTTACAAGATTGGGCCCATATGTCGTTTTTTGAAAAATGTAAAGCGCTTGCACGGACAGGTTTTTCACTGGATATGTCTTTTGCAGGTAAGCAGGGTGAGCAGCTATCAGGAGGAGAGCGGCAACGGGTTTGCATTGCACAGGCGCTGCTCAGGGACGCTCCCATTTTGCTTTTGGACGAGCCGACATCTGCACTGGACATGGGCACTGAAAGGGCGCTTATGGAGTTTTTAAGGCAATATCGGCAACAAAAGACCATCATTTTGGTTACCCATCGCCCATCGGCCATGGAGTGGTGCGATCAGGTCGTGGTACTCAACCAGGGCAGGGTGGTAGCCCAGGGTGATTTTGTTCAGATAAAAAAGGATTACGAATCCGTTTTAGCAGTTTAAAAAAGAAGGTACAGTGTACTGGTAAATTGTTAAGTTTTCTGCTATCCTATTATTAAAACATTTGCTTCACTGCAAACGTATTTGTGATCATTGGCATAATATAGTATTGAGAGGTGCTGGCATAGATGTTTATCACATTTGAGGGTATAGATGGATGCGGCAAGACTACGCAAATAAGATTAATTTCAGACTTTATAAAAAATTTAAAATATGGTATAATTCTGGTAAGGGAACCCGGTAGCACACCTATTTCTGAAAAGATACGACAACTTTTATTAGAGAAAGACAATGTGATGTCGCCAGAGGCGGAAGCATACTTGTATGCGGCGTCCCGTGCAGAGCTGGTTAAAAAGGTAATAAGACCCGCCCTGAAGGAAGGCAATATTGTCATATGCGATAGGTTTTTAGATTCCAGTCTTGTATACCAGGGGATAGGGAGAGGCCTTGGACTGCAAGCGGTATATGAGCTCAACGCTATGGCAGTGGGTGAATTAAAGCCCGATTTAACCGTACTTCTGGATATAGATCCGATTGTGGCCAGGTCAAGGTTGAAGGGACGGGATAGGCTGGAGAATGAACAATTAGATTTTTACAACAAAGTCAGGGAGGGATACCTTTATTTAGCCCGTAGAGAACCGGAGAGAATCAAGGTCGTTGATGGTGGACGGGGCGTCAAAGAGGTTTTTGAAGATGTTTTATCTATAATAAAAAAGAGTATAGGGAGGGAATTGTTATGAAACTTATCATCGCTATTGTGCAGGACGAAGATTCTCACAAATTGATGAATAAATTGACAGAGGAGGGTTTTAGCTTTACCAAGCTTGCCACTACTGGAAGTTTTTTGAGGTCAGGCAATACTACGCTGCTGATTGGAACTGAAGAGGATAAGGTGGATACTGTTATAGATATAATTGAAAAGGTTTGCAAGACCAGGGATCAATATATCACATCGGTGCCGCCTACAGGAGGCACTACAGGGATGTTTTATTCCCAGCCTGTGGAAGTGACCATTGGAGGGGCTACTATATTTGTAGTAGATGTGGATAAGTTTAAGAAGGTGTGACGATGAAGGTAAATCCGCTGACGGTCAATACAGTTGGTACATCCGGGGGATCGGAAGTAACAAAAGTTAATACATCAGGTGGTTTTGAAATAGAATTTTATAACGCCGGGCAAAAAATTCACGCTGAAAAGCTAAGAGAGCTGTTGCAGCGGATTGATGACGTGTCTAAAACATTAAAAGAAAATCCAGATATCAATACACTGGTTCGATATAAGCGGCTGGTAAGAGAATTTTTGGCGGAGGTATTAAATGGTTTTGAGCTATCACAGAGGTACTCGACGGATTATAGCGGACGTAGAAAGGTTTATAGCATAGTAAAAAAGGTGGAAGAAAAGTTAGAATTAATGGCGCAGCAATTTTTCCGCGATCAGAAGGATAATCTGGAATTGATTAAACTGGTAGATGATATAAGGGGATTGCTGGTGGATCTGTATACTTAAGAGGTGTGTTTATGGGGTTTGAAAAAATATTAGGACATAATGTTGTAATAAAAGCCTTGACAAGGGCCATTGAATCCAACAAGGTTAGCAATTCATATATATTTGAAGGTCCAGAAGGTGTGGGTAAGTTTATGGTGGCATTGGCGACGGCCAATGCTATTGCTTATGCCGCTGATATCAAGGTGTTTCAAACCGATGATAAGACTATAAAGGTCGAAGAGATAAGGAAGCTTCGAATGGATATCAACATAATGCCTTATCAATCTGAGCGCAAGGTATATATTATAAGAGATGCGGAGAAAATGACTGCAGATGCTCAAAATGCTTTTTTAAAGGTCCTTGAGGAGCCTCCTTATTATGGTGTAATAATACTTACGTGCAATAGTATAAATTCTCTTTTGCCTACCATTCGCTCCAGGTGTATTGTATATCATTTTGGCTCCTTGAATAAAAAGGACGTAAAAGACATATTAATAGGTCATGGCATAAGTCCTTCAAAAGCTGCCTATGCTGCCGCTTTATCAGGAGGCTCGGCTTCAAGGGCTCTGATGATAGCCACATCAGAAGAATTTGACAGTATCAAAGAAATTGTGAATAAAATAATTTCACATATTGCGGATAAAGAGCTTTTAAAAAGCGTAGAAGATGTGGAACAATTACAGGATAAGCAGGATTTCATCGATGATATATTGACGTTGTTGCAATTATGGTATATGGATTTGATATATGCAAAGTTGGAGATGTATGATATAATAAGCCATGTAGATGAATTAGATAGAATAAAAAGCCTTTCACGGGAACTGCAGATGAGTTCTTTAGTTAAGTCTATAAAATTGATAGAAGCGACAAGAGAGCGAGTAAATAGATATATAAATTTTCTATCTGCCATTGAGGATATGGTGATCGGTTTACAGGAGTTGAGATAGTATATGGCTAAAGTTGTAGGCGTAAGGTTTAAAAAAGCAGGTAAAACCTATTATTTCGACCCCAATGAGTTAAATATAAAAAAAGGGGATTGCGTCATAGTCGAGACTATAAGGGGTATTGAGTTTGGAGAAGTAATTATGGATGAGACAGATATACCCGATGAGGACATTGTAATGCCTCTGAAAAAGGTCATAAGAATTGCTACAGATGAGGATAAAATGCATTATGCCGAAAATAAAGAGAAAGAAAAAGATGCATTTAATATATGTCTAAAAAAGATTAAAGAACATGGTATGCAAATGAAACTTGTGGACGTGGAATACACTTTTGATAACAATAAGATAATTTTTTATTTTACAGCAGAAGGCAGGGTGGACTTTAGAGAGCTGGTGAAAGATCTGGCATCGATATTTAAGACACGAATAGAGCTAAGGCAAATAGGTGTCAGGGATGAAGCTAAGATAATAGGAGGCATGGGACCCTGTGGCAGACCTTTGTGCTGCAAGGTGTTTTTGGGTGAGTTTGAACCTGTTTCTATAAAAATGGCGAAAGATCAAGGGCTTACTATCAATCCATCTAAGATTTCCGGATTATGTGGAAGGCTTATGTGCTGCCTCAATTTTGAGCAGCCTTGTTATGAACAAATACTGGAGACTCTACCTCGCGTTAACGATGTGGTGATGACGCCCGAGGATGAGACAGGTACGGTATGCGAAATAAACGCTATAAGCCGCAAGGTAAAGGTAAGACTTATAAAAGAAGATGGTATGGAGATATATAAGTATTTTGACGCTGATGAACTGGCTATAATTAATAGAGAAGAAGAAATTTGCCATGAAGATATTAGCGATTTGGAGTCCCTGGATTTTTAGACTTTTAAAGCCTGACAGATAACGTCAGGCTTTTCCTAATGTAGCCAGCATAAGGGCTTTTATCGTATGCTTACGATTTTCTGCTTCATCCCAGACCCTTGAAGAAGGTCCTTCTATTACATCAAAGCTTACTTCCTGGCCTTTTACAGCGGGAAGGCAATGCATGAATATGCATTTTTTATTTTTGGTCATATCCATTATGTCTTGGTTGACTTGATATGGTGTAAGCAACCTTATGCGCTCTAGGGCTTTTGCTTCTTCGCCCATTGACGCCCAGACGTCAGTATAAATGGCGTCTGCGCCAACGATATTGTCTTCTATTTTAGATGTTACAGTGATGCTCGAACCGCTTTTTTTAGCTATCTCTTTGATTTCGTTTATATATTGTTCATCTGGAAATAGTTCTTCAGGGCTTATAATCACGTAATCAATACCCATTTTTGCACATCCGATGGCGAGGGAATTGGCCATATTATTTCTGCCATCACCCATATATACTAGCTTCAGACCTTTTAGATAACCAAACTCCTCTTTCAGGGTCATGAGATCTGCCAGTACCTGTGTTGGATGATACATATCTGTTAAACCGTTGTATACAGGTACCCCTGCGTATTTTGCCAGGATCTCAACGGTTTCTTGTTTATAACCTCTAAATTCAATGGCGTCAAACATTCTTCCCAGCACCCTGGCCGTGTCTTCGATAGATTCTTTTGCACCCAGCTGTATATCGTCTGTGGATAAAAATACAGGGTGGCCTCCTTCTTCCCCAAATGCCGTTTCAAAAGCACATCGCGTTCTGGTAGAGCGCTTTTCAAATATCATGGCAAGGGTCATGCCCAAAAATCTTTGCTTTACGATTTTTTTTCGCTTTTCCGCTTTTACCATCTCAGACAGGTCTAGAAGATATGCAATTTCGTCGCTGGAGAATTCTTTAAGGGTTAGTAATGAACGATTTAAAAGATTCACGTTATCTCCTCCCATATACTTATGCATAATTATACAATAAAATTTATGAATATGCAATATTATCTAACAAAAAAAGAGCGATTTATTTCGCTCCTATTCGGCGGAATGTAATCTATTATCTCGTTTTATTTCATTTTCAAGTATATCTTTAAAATTTTTAAAAGGTATATGGGGGATGCTGTTATTGATGCAATGTTCTAAGAGATGGTCCTTAGCATAGACCACATCAGCGTATTCAGAGGCGCATCTGTCTGAGTAACCGTCGCCTACATATACTACTTCATAACCATCATCTTTAAATTTCTTTACATTGTTGGCTTTACAGTTGCCACATAATTTACACTGGCCATCAGCATATGGAAAGTTAAAACGCCATTGAGTACCGTCCCAGGATATGTGATTATAATAGCCTTTTAAATCTAAATTGTATCTTTTTAGTATTCGCTCGATATAAAAGTCATAACCATCGCTGTTTATACGTACAACATATCCATTTCGCTTACAATATTGGAGAAAATCCATAAGATAAGGATCAATTTCCCGCGAATCAATATATTTATATAATTCATCAGATGGGCCATCTATCAATCCCCATTGGCCTCTGGCACATTGTTCTGTGGTTATTTTACGCTGTATCCATTGTTCTACATACTCTTGCCATCCATCTTTGGCGAAATTTTTTATTATCCCATCGCCCACGTCTTCTACAGTCGTTGTGCCATCAAAATCCAAAAGATATGCTCTCATTGCTACTCTCCTTTTTAAAGCATTTCTAAATAATATGATATAAAAAGTAGATGAATATGTCAATTAGATATCAAATGGGTGATGAGTACAGCAAAAACCATACTGCAAAGATCTGTAAGTAGACCTGCGATGAGAGCGTGGCGTACATTTTTTATTCCTATTGAGCCAAAATAAACCGTAAGCACATAGATGGTGGTTTCTGTAGAGCCGTACATGATGGACGCCATTTTGCCAATAATGGTATCCGGACCATAATTTTTTAGTAAGTCTGACACGATTCCCAGTGAGGCCCCACCTGAAAGTGGCCTCATGAGGGCTAATGGGAGCAGTTCTGCAGGCATACCAATTATGGAGGTAATAGGTGACAGTGCCTTTACAATCATGTCCATAGCCCCTGAGGCCCTGAACATCCCTATGGCTACAAACATGGCTACCAAGGGTGGTATTATTTTTATTACAGTATCAAAACCTTCTCTTGCGCCGTCAATAAATATTTCGTAAAGGGGCATTTTTTTTATAAAGCCGATAAAAAATATGATAGATAGTATAAACGGAACGGCCCATCGGGATAGAATTTGAAAGACATACATATTTTAATCCCCATTTCTTTCAAAAAATTTTACTAAGATGATGCCGCTTATAAGCGAGAGTGTGGAGGTTAAGATGACCCCACTTATAATCTCCATGGGGTTTTTTGAACCGGCGGCAGTCCTGATAGCTATGATAGTGGTAGGCAAAAGCTGTATACAGCCTGTATTTATGATGAGGAATGTGCACATAGCGTTGGTAGCTGTATCCTTGCGAGGATTTAATTCCTGAAGCAGTTTCATGGCTTTGATGCCAAAGGGGGTAGCGGCATTGCCAAGGCCCAGGATGTTAGCGGATATATTCATGACCATGGCGCCGATAGCAGGATGGCCTGGTGGTATATCCGAAAAAAGACGCTTTATTAATGGCATTATAAGCCGGGACAAAACGTGAATAAGCCCTTCTTTTTCAGCTATTTTCATAATTCCCAGCCATAAGGACATGATGCCGATTAACCCTAAAGCCACTTCGACAGCATCTTTAGAGGATGTAATAGCCGCGTTTACGACCTGGTCGATTTTTCCGTTCATTCCTCCAATAATTAAGCTTATAAATATAATTAAAAACCAGATGATATTTATCACTGCAATCACCTGGTAATAAATATGACCTATAAAAAATTTTTATGAACTTTTTATTAAAATATCCAAAAAAGGTATTGACGCTTATTGTAAATTCTGGTATTATATATTGGAAAGCATGTCGAATAATGTATTATATTATACAAAAATGAAAGGAGAGGAGAAAATGAAATCGACAGGTGTTGTAAGAAGAGTAGACGAGCTGGGCAGGGTGGTATTGCCTATAGAGCTCAGGAGAACGATGAATATAAATGAAAAAGATGCTCTTGAGATTTATGTTGATGGCGACAGTATCATTTTAAAGAAATACGAACCAGCTTGTATCTTTTGTGGCGATGCCAAAGGCGTTATAAATTATAAAGGGAAGAATATATGCCCTAACTGCATCGAAGAGTTAAAAAATAACTTTACGAAATAGTATTATTTGTCGATAGCGTATCTGTAGACTTCACTTTTGGGCATATTTCTGTCTCTGGCGACATTTTTTATCGCATCCATTTTAGACATACCGGATGACACATAGAAATTTATATGATCTTTGATGGATAAATTATTCCATTTTTCTTCAGCTGATTCATGATTTCCATCAAGAATCAAGACGAATTCTCCTTTCACCTCGCCGCTGAAGTGCTGTATGGCATCTTCTAATGTAGAACGGAAAAACTCTTCGTGGACCTTAGTCAGTTCCCGGGCTATGGTAATTTTTCTGTTACCAAGGGAGTTTAAAAGGTCCTGCAGGGTTTTTACGAGGTGATGGGGGGATTCGTATAGTATTATCGTACGCTTTTCTGATTTTATTTCATCCAGTTTTTTTCTGCGCTCTTTTTTATTTTCAGGTAAAAAACCTTCAAAGCAGAAGCGTTCTGTAGACATTCCTGAGGCTATGAGAGCAGTGAAAGCGGCTGAAGGGCCAGGAAGAGGAACTACTTTGATACCTTCATTAATTGCACGGTTTACCAATTCCTGACCTGGATCTGATATCAGGGGCATACCGGCATCTGATACCAGGGCTACAGATTTTTTACTTTTGAGGGCTTGAATGATATCATCTGTTCTAGTCTTTTCATTGTGCTCATGATAGCTTATAAGGGGTTTTGATATGTTGTAGTGATTGAGAAGTTTGATGGTGTGCCTGGTATCCTCTGCTGCAATTATGTCGACGTTTTTCAGGATGTTTAGCGCCCTTATTGTTATATCCTCAAGGTTTCCTATGGGCGTTGGGCAAAGATAAAGTATGCCATAATCTGACATTGTATCATCTCCTCTTTCTATTCTTTATATATATTCAAGATTTCATCGGTATAATGGCCGTCATCGCGATATACTATCAATGGGGGCAATATATTCAACTGGGGTTTACCGCCTTTTACACATTCTATGAGCAGAAGATTTGGGGGCGATTGGCTATAAGGATAGACGAGCCTTAACCGCTTGGGTTCCAGCCTGTACTTTTTTAGTAAGAATATTATTTCTGGTAGCCGCTCCGGGAGGTGGACCATGGCAAATCTGCCACTGTATTTTAAAAGTCTGGCTGAGGCTTTTATGACATCCTCCAGGGAGCATAATAATTCGTGTCTTGCAATAGCACGCTCATCTGAGGGGCTTACTTTGCCTACGCTGGCTTTTCTGTAGGGTGGATTTGTGACCACCACATCGAAGTTTTCACAGCCCAGCATATCGGGAGCTTCTTTTAAATCAGCGTTTATAATCCTGATGTGTCCTTCCAGCCCATTGAGTTTTACACTCCTTTGAGCCATCTCGGCATAAACTTTCTGGATTTCTATCCCTGTTATGGTTATGTCACCATGGTGTATGCCGTACAACAATAGTGGTATAATTCCCGATCCTGTACCTAAATCTACGATTTTATCTTGCTTTTTTACTGTAGTAAAATGTGATAGCAGGACAGCATCTATGCCAAATTTGAATCCTTTTTGTCGCTGTATTATTTTCAGTCCATAACCTATATCATCAATTATTTCACATTCGCTCATATAATCACCCTAAATATTATACCAGCAGTAAAGCCACGAGAAAAGTAGCTATAAACCCGATCAGGACAGGTATCAGGTTGTTTTTTACCAGTTCAAAGGGATCTACCTTTAACAACCCTGAAACAGGAATAACACTCCAAGGTACCAAAGTACCGGTACCTACCCATATAGAGGACAGCTGGCCTATAAAAGCCAGTATACTGATATTGGCATGGGATATATCGTGGAATGTCCGGGCCAGGGCTCCTACCAGTGGAAGGCCGGCAAAACCTGAACCTGACAATCCTGTAAAGGCGCCTATGATGATTTGTATCAGGGCAGCAGTGTATTTGTTTAATGGTATTATGTAAGAGAGATTTTTGCTCAGATCCATCAGGAAACCATGAGCATTTTTACCCAGTATTTCCCTGGACGTATCCTGATTGCCGAGCAGAAAAAAACCCGTTATGACTATCACAGGTGCAAATATCTTTATACTTGATGTAAACCCCTCTTTTATGTAATCTGTTATTTTTGAGAAGGCCTGCCACTCGTACCTGATGATAAGAGCCAGAATCATAATTATAACTGTTGTGCCGCCTATCAGTAATTCAGAAGCCTGACCTTTAAGATTTAGCAATACCATAAGTGCTATATCAATAAAAAACGCTATAGGAGTAAATATAGCTATAAATCGACTTCCTTTTCCTATTCTGGCGTCATTTTCATCCAGGCTTTCATCGTGGGCTTCGTGGGTTTTACCTTTTTTCCACAGAATCCAGATGTATACAAAAGATGATAGAGCTGTGACAGTAGACATGGTAAGCCACAACAAGAAACTATTTTTTATAAAGGTCGTGACTGGCAATCCTGCTGAAGTGGCTGTTATGGAAGGCGCTCCCTGGATGAAGAAGTCTCCTGACATGGCAATGCCAAAGCCAAAGATATTTATAGCCATAGCTGTGCTCATTCTGGATAGACCTGTTTTTAGAGCTACAGGTACGACCATCGCTGAAAGTAAACCGAGGGCAGGAGATGCCCATAAAAATAGTGAAACGACCATGGTAAAGAGACCAAGCAGCAAATAGGAAACCAGGGGCTTTTTAAAGTATTTCAGTATAGGCTTTATCATGATGTAGTCAGCACCTATATCCCTTATGGCTTCAGCCATGGATATGACCAATGCTATGATGAGGATTATGCTCCAGAGTTGTTCGCCGGATATGATAAGGCTTCTGTATATGGTTTGCACGGCCTTTACCACATTTCCGGTAGCAGCAAGACCTATGAGAAAAATGCCTATAAGGCAAGGGATCAATATGTCTTTTCTGAACAACATGGCTATTAATATGGCTATTATTGTTAAAATGAATATATAGTGACTCGGTGTAAGTGGAATCATTATAACATCTCCTTTTAACCGCATTTGTGTTTATTATGTGTAAAAGAGTCATAAATTAGCCAATCACAGAGGTATGACAGAAATGCCATTTTATATTGACTTCAACTTAAGGGACTGCAGTTTGTAATTTGAATGTCACAAAATTATTTAGATACAAAATAGGTTGCTGGAGAAAAAATTCACTGACTCTAAAGGAATGCCTCTAAGGCAAGTGACTTTGTGAAAGACTTACGTAGCTCATCCCCTTAAAGTCACTTGCCGATGCTATTGAATTTTTTTGGAAGCAACCTATTTGTAAATATTGCAAATTACGAATTGCAATTAAAAGAATACCTCTATTGACAAAATCCATATTATAGTATATTATTGATGATACAGTGGAAAATTATATTTATAAAGTGGCGATGATGGGAAGAGTAGGGTCTAAAACCGCTTAAGAGAGCCGGGGCGGGTGAAAGCCGGTGCGGATAATAACACCTGAAGATGGTCCCTGAGTTGCTGTGCCGAATTACCGATTATGGAGGTATTTAGGCGCAGACGCGAGCACGCGTTATAGTGCAGGGCGATTATCATGTCGTCTGTAATGAGGCCGTAAGGCGAAATAGGGTGGTACCGCGAGAGCTCTCGCCCCTGTGATGGGGTGGGGGCCTTTTTATTTACCAAATTATTGCTATAGGAGGTATAAAAATGGCAAAGACGTATTACATCACTACGCCTATATACTATCCCAGCGATAAGCTGCATATAGGACATTCCTATACGACGGTGGCAGCAGATGCGCTGGCCAGGTTTAAGAGGTTGACAGGTTATGATGTCTGGTTTTTAACGGGAACTGACGAACACGGCCAGAAGATTCAGAGGATAGCCAGAGAAAAAGGCGTTTCACCAAAAGAATATGTGGACGGCATAGTGACATGGATAAAGGATCTGTGGAAGCTGCTCAATGTCAGCTACGATCAGTTTATAAGGACGACAGATCCTCAACATATCTCCATTGTCCAGAATATATTTACGCGCCTGTATGAAAAAGGGGATATATACAAGAGCGAATACACCGGCTGGTATTGTACCCCATGCGAATCTTTCTGGACGGAGAGGCAGCTGGTGGATGGCAAGTGTCCTGATTGCGGCAGAGAGGTGGAGCTGGTAAAAGAAGAAAGCTACTTTTTCAGGTTGTCCAAATACGGTGATAAACTGCTAGAGTATTACAGGGAGCACCCTGACTTTATACAGCCAGAATCCAGGCTAAATGAGATGGTGAGTTTTATAAAGTCGGGGCTTGAGGATCTATGTGTTTCTAGAACTTCATTTGATTGGGGCATTCCTGTGCCTTTTGATCCAAAGCATGTGATTTACGTATGGATTGATGCTTTGAGCAATTATATTACCGCATTAGGCTACTCTACGGATCACGATGATGCTTACAGGAAGTTTTGGCCTGCCGATGTGCATCTGGTAGGAAAGGAGATCGTGAGGTTTCATACTATTATATGGCCTGCCATGCTCATGGCTTTAGGAGAGCCACTGCCTAAGAAGGTTTTTGGCCACGGATGGCTGGTGTTAGAAGGTGGCAAGATGTCCAAATCTAAAGGTAATGTGGTAGATCCATGGGTACTGGTAGAGAAATACGGTGTGGACGCAGTAAGGTATTACCTTTTAAGAGAGATACCTTTTGGCTCTGATGGAACCTACACCAATGAGGCTTTGGTAAAAAGAATAAACTCTGACCTGGCCAACGATCTGGGCAATCTGGTCAGCAGAACGGTTACGATGATAGAGAAGTATTTCGATGGCAGGGTGCCGGCGCCGGCGCAGGAGGAAGATATCGATAATGAACTAAAGGAGATGGCTGTTAACCTGCCTGCACTGGTAGAAAAGTACATGGATTCACTGCAGATAAGCAATGCCCTTATAGAGATATTTAAGCTGGTAGACAGGTGCAATAAGTACATCGATGAGACTATGCCGTGGGTGCTCGCCAAAGATCCGGCTCAAAAGGGAAGGCTTGCTACAGTGCTTTATAATCTAGCTGAGTCCATCAGATATATAGGCGTGTTGTTGACACCGTATATGCCTGATACATCACCCAAGATATATGCTCAGCTGGGTGTAAGTCCTGAATTGACTACATGGGATAGCCTGAAGACATGGGGAGCGTTGCCACAGGGCACCGTTGTCCACAGGGGTGAAATCTTATTCCCTAGGATAGAAGAAAAGGCCGAAGAGAAACAACAGGAGGCGTCAAGTAAAGAGGGTAAAAAGGTGATAGTTGAGGATGAAAAGAAAAATGAGGCAGAAGCAAAATCCGATAAGATCGATTATATAACCATCGATGATTTTGCAAAGTTAGATTTGAGGGTTGCCAGGGTGTTAAAAGCTGAGCGCATACAGGGAGCAGATAAACTGCTCAAGCTGGAGCTGCAGGTAGGCGACGAGGTAAGACAGGTGGTATCTGGTATTGCTCAATATTATACGCCGGAAGAGTTGATCGGAAAGAATCTGATACTTGTGGCCAATTTAAAACCTGTAAGATTGAAGGGCGTTGATTCTTATGGCATGATATTAGCCGCTTCCACTGACGACAAAGACAGGCTGGTGCTTGTGACGGTAGACGGCGATATTCCCACGGGGAGCAGGGTGAGGTAAATGCTCGTAGATATTCATGCCCATGTTGATGACTCAGCATATGATCAGGATAGGGAGCAGGTGATAGAGAGGATAAGAGAAAACGACATGATCGTGATTAATTCTGCATCAGATGTTCCCTCTATCGCGACCACACTGGAGCTGGCAGAAAAGTACGATTTTATATATGCCACATTGGGTGTGCATCCTTATGAAGCTGCACAGGTGAACGAGAAAGAGCTGGAAAGAATGGATCAATTGCTCTCACATCCAAGGGTTGTTGGGGTGGGAGAAATAGGCCTTGATTATCATATGGAAGAGCTGGACAAAAAATTGCAGCAAAAGGCCTTCATAGATCAGCTGGAGCTGGCCAATAAGCACGGAATGCCTGTGGTCATCCACGATAGGGATGCCCATAAAGACACCCTGGATATATTGAAAAGCCATATGAAAGTAACAGGTATCATGCATTGCTTTTCAGGAAGTTATGAGATGGCAAAACAATGCATCGATATGGGTATGTATATATCCATTGGAGGAGTGCTGACTTTTAAAAACGCTAAAAAGACGGTGGAAGTGATTGAAAAGATACCTTTAGAGCGCGTTCTTACTGAGACGGACTGTCCTTATCTGACGCCAGAGCCCTTCAGGGGCACTCGCAATGAACCTGTCTACACGAGATATGTGGTGCAGAAAATTGCAGATATAAAGGGAATGGAATACGACGAAGTGATGCGAATTGTCTACGAAAACGTAAAGAGGGTTTTTGCAAAGATAAGATAAGATTTTTTGCAATCTAAGAAAGACGATCTATAAACTTATAAAAAAGGCTGTTGATTTTTCACTCAACAGCCTTTTTGTTTGAAAGCAGCAATTATCATGCTTTACCTATGCTTTTTAGATAATTATAGCTCATGGTTATACTCTCTAAAGTATCCCTGTTGCTCATATCTTGTTCTACTATGAACCAATCAGCGCCAACTTCTTCGCTGGCCTGTATGATGGCTTTTATGTCCATAGTTCCATAGCCAACTTCAGCAAAGGGGCTATTAGAGGGCTTTTCGCCTTTTTTGAACTGTTCGAAAATCTCATGGGCATTGGGGGCCATGTCTTTTAAGTGCACAAGGCGACAGCGCTTTCCATATTTTTTAATGTAGGCTATAGGGTCTACTCCTGCGGCGGTTACCCAGAAGGTGTCTAGTTCGACGAGCACGTTTTCGGGTGAACTATTAGCAAAGAATATGTCCAGGATGTATTCATCGTCAAATTTCTCAAATTCAAAGTTGTGGTTATGATATCCAAATGATATTCCGTGCTCTTTCAATTTTGCTCCTATTTCGTCCAGCTTTTTTGCGAATTCTACACATTTTTCTTTTGTGTTTCGCCTATCTGGGGCAGAAAAAGGACATACTATGTAAGAACATCCGATGGTCTTATGGTATTGAATGATGCTATCTAAATCCTTTTCTAACATTTCAATGGCTACGTGGCTGCTGACGGCTTTTAAGCCCAGTTTGTCCAGCTCTGCCTTTAATTCCTCGGCTTTTATATCGCCAAAACCTGCAAACTCTACACCAGCGTAACCTATTTCTGCTACTTTTTTAAGAGTTCCCAAAAAATCATTGGCTGTTTTATCTCTCACTGAATATAGTTGAACAGCTACCGGTATCATAGGCATAATACCCCTCCCTTAATGATAAAGATTATGTGTTCCTACGGTGAATCTACCTGTCATGTAGAAAGATCACAGCAGGAAAACCATATCACATGTTATTATACTACTCGTATCTTTTGAGCACAAGTATGTACTAAAACGTTTTTTATTATTTTCTTCAGATCATCGTGATTTGCGGTTTTGGCAATGGGATTGCATATTGACATTATATAAGTTATAATAAATACCTGTGCAAATATATAATAAATAAGGAGTATAAAGAGGCTATGTTAGATAGATTGGAATTGATTAAAAAAAGGTACGATGAGCTTACAAAAATGATAAGTGATCCTGACATCATGCAGGATATGGATAAATATAAAAAGCTTCTAAAAGAGCGCTCAGATTTAGAAGGTATTGCCTTAAAATATGAAGAATATAAAAAGGTAGTTGACGATATAAATGCGGCTAACGAGCTACTGGAAGAGACGGATGATATTGATTACAAAAATATGCTAAAATCAGAAATAGAGCAGCTTGAATCCGACAAAGAACGGTTAGAAAGCGAATTAAAGCTTTTGTTGCTGCCAAAAGATCCTAATGATGAGAAAAACGTCATCGTGGAGATAAGGGCTGGGGCTGGTGGCGAAGAAGCTGCTTTGTTTGCAGCAGATCTCTACAGGATGTATGTCATGTACGCTGAATCCAAGGGTTGGAAAATAGATGTGATGAATTCTAATGAGACAGATATCGGAGGATATAAAGAGATTTCGTTTATGGTTGTAGGCAAAGGCGCCTATTCCAGGTTGAAGTATGAAAGCGGTGTGCACAGGGTACAGAGGGTGCCTACTACAGAGGCTGGAGGCAGAATACACACATCCACGGCTACTGTGGCGGTTTTGCCTGAAGCTGAAGAAGTTGAAGTAGAGATAAATCCAAATGATATCAGGATTGATGTCTTTAGATCCTCGGGACATGGGGGTCAGAGCGTTAATACTACAGACTCGGCAGTAAGAATTACTCATTTGCCTACAGGTATGGTAGTTACCTGCCAGGATGAAAAATCTCAGCTAAAAAATAAAGAAAAGGCTCTAAAGGTGCTAAGAGCAAGGCTTTATGAAATGGCCAGAAGGGAAAAAGAGGAGCAACTGGCATCGGAGAGGCGGTCTATGGTGGGCACCGGGGACAGGAGCGAGCGTATACGAACATATAATTTCCCGCAAGGGAGGGTAACAGACCACAGGATAAACCTCACTTTATACCGGCTTCAAAGCGTGCTGGATGGAGATCTGGATGAAATAATCGATGCCCTTATAGCCGAAGATCAGAAGAGGATGGTCGCAGCAGAAGAAGATGCTAAAAAAACAAATAGAAGTTAAAAGAGGCTTTAAAGCCTCTTTTTAGGAGAAACCGGCGGGAATCCTCTCCAATTCATTAGAGAGATGAAAGCCGGAATTCAGCGGGCAAAGGGAATATGTGCTAAAATATAAGCAGGAAGGAGGTGATCATGTGAGCGAACATACAAGAAGTGTATTTTTGTATGGAAAACCTACAAGAATTAAATTGGACGAGCTTCTAAAAATTCAAAAACTATATACCCAACTTATTAATACTTATATCGAATTACTGTTGAACAACAGAAATTTGTATTTATCAATCTTCCTTAATGATAAAAAAGATAGTGTAGTGCGTCAATTCGAGAAAAATCAGCGAAATAATAATGGATTAAACTATCTTGGATCAGCATTAGGACAAAATGCATTCGATCATGCATTTAAAGAGTTATACAATCATTTTACCAGAATAAGGGACTATATGTATGGGTTATATATTGATGAAGGCGATATACTCAATTTTGTATCATCAATAACGCTGTTAAACGCGGCAATATGCGAACTTGA